>CAXTDP010000269.1:0-7506 GCA_964242295.1 uncultured Acetobacteraceae bacterium
TGCAAGAGACCGGCGCGGCCTGACGCCTGAGCAATTGCGCGGCCTGCGATAATGCTCCCCGGTTCCAACCTGCGGCGCAGGCTGCTACACGGCCAGCTTGTGTGGGGACAAGCTGGATGAAGCCAACGGACATTGCGCGCGTGCAGACCTATCTGCGCCGCACTCTCGGCAACGACCGCATCGCGGTGGAGGTGCCGAAGCGCAAGGGCGCGTCGGTCGAGGTGACGGTAGACAAGGATTTCCTGGGCACGCTGCACCGGGATGAAGAGGACGGGGAGGTGTCTTACTCCCTGATGATCAGCATCCTTGAGGAGGATCTGCCGCCGGCGCCGAAGAAGTAAACTTCTTCCTCCGAAGGTAAAAGGGGCATTGGGTTTGGCATTCTGCCTGGGCGTTGGTTAGGGCAGGGTGGCTGGACTGGGGGAGGCTGGTTCTTGCGGCTTCCCTCACCCCGGCCCTCTCCCGGAGGGAGAGGGGGAAGGGCGGCTTTCTACTTTATGCGCCTTTGCTTAGGCCGTCGAAGAACTTGGAGACTTTGGCGAAGAAGCCTTCGCTTTCGGGGCTGCCCTTGGCGTGGTTGCGGGCTTCTTCCTCGAACTCCTCCAGCAGCTCGCGCTGGCGCTTGCTGAGGTGCTGCGGGGTTTCCACGGCGACCTGGATGAACATGTCGCCGCGCTGTGCCGTGCGCAGGACCGAGAAGCCCTTGTTCCTTAGGCGGAACTGGTGGCCGGTCTGGGTGCCGGCGGGAATCTTCACCTTGGCGCGGGTGCCGTCTATCGCCGGAACCTCAACCTCGCCGCCCAGGGCTGCCTGGGTCATCGGCAGGGGCACGCGGCAGTAGATGTTGGCGCCGTCGCGCTGGAAAATCTCGTGCGGGCGTACGGTCACGTGGACATACAGGTCGCCAGGGGGTGCCCCGGCGGCACCGGCCTCACCCTCCCCGGCAAGGCGGATGCGGGTGCCGTCCTCCACGCCCGCGGGGATGCTGACCTGCAGGGTCCGCTCCCGCTGCACCGTTCCGGCGCCGCCGCAGACCTTGCAGGGGTTCTTGATGACCCGGCCGGAGCCGCCGCAGGTTGGGCAGGCGCGCTCGATCAGGAAGAAGCCTTGCTGCGCCCGGACCTTGCCGGCGCCCTTGCAGGTCGTGCAGGTGTCGGCGCCGCGGTCCTTGTTCTCCGATCCCGTGCCGGCGCAGTGGTCGCACTGCACGCGGGTCGGCACGCGCAACTGGGCCTTGGTGCCGGTGAAGGCGTCGGACAGGTCAACCTCCACGCCCATGCGCACGTCGGCGCCGCCGCGCCGGCTCCCGCCTCGCCGGCCGCTCATGTCGCCGAACATCTGGTCGAAGATGTCGCCCAGGCCGCCCGCGTCCTGGAACCCGGTGAACCCCGGGCCGAAGCCGCCGGCGCCGGCGCCGCCCTGCTCGAACGCGGCATGGCCGAAGCGGTCGTAGGCTCCGCGCTTCTGATCGTCCTTCAGGACGTCGTAAGCCTCGTTCAGCTCCTTGAACTTGGCTTCCGCCGCCTTGTCGTTCGGATTGCGGTCGGGGTGGTGCTGCATCGCCAGCTTGCGGTAGGCGCGCTTCAATTCCTCGGCGTTGGCGTCCTTCGCCACACCCAGCGTCGTGTAGTAATCCTGCTTGGTTGCCACGTTTGCCCTCATGACCGGCACCGGACCCCGAGCGCGGGGTCAAAAAAGCGAAGGGCGCCCGCCTCCTTGGCGGAGTGCGGACGCCCTCGTTACTAGCCGGCTCCGGTTACGAAGCCTTCTTCTTCTGCTCCGGCACTTCCTCGAACTCGGCGTCCACCACGGTGTCGCCGGGCTTGCCGCCGCCCGCGGCGGAGGCGTCGCCGGCTGGGCCACCGGCTTCGGCCGCACCCTGCGCCTTGTAGACGGCCTCACCGATCTTCATGGCGGACTGGGTCAGCCGGTCGCTGGCGGTCTTGAGCACTGCCGGGTCCTGGCCCTCCATTGCCGAGCGGGCCTGGGCAACGGCGGCCTCGGCCTCCGTCTTCACGTCCGCCGGCACCTTGTCGCCGCCGTCCTGCAGGGACTTCTCGACCTGATGGATCATTGCCTCGGTGCTGTTGCGCGCCTCGACCTGCTCACGCCGCTTCTTGTCGGATTCAGCGTTGGCTTCGGCCTCCTTGACCATCTTCTGGATGTCGTTGTCGGACAGCCCGCCGCTGGCTTGGATGCGGATCTGGTGCTCCTTGCCAGTCGCCTTGTCCTTGGCCTGGACCGAAACGATGCCGTTCGCGTCAATGTCGAACGTCACCTCGATCTGCGGCACGCCACGGGGCGCCGGCAGGATGCCTTCCAGGTTGAAGTCGCCCAGCAGCTTGTTGTCAGCCGCCATCTCGCGCTCACCCTGGAACACCTTGATGGTCACGGCGCTCTGGTTGTCGTCGGCGGTCGAGAAGGTCTGGCTCTTTTTGGTGGGGATCGTGGTGTTGCGGTCGATCAGTCGGGTGAACACGCCGCCCAGGGTCTCGATGCCTAGGGAAAGCGGGGTCACGTCGAGCAGCAGCACGTCCTTCACGTCACCCTTGAGCACGGCGCCCTGGACTGCGGCGCCGATGGCGACGACCTCGTCCGGGTTGACGTTGCGGGCGGGCTCACGGCCGAAGAACTGCTTCACCGTATCAATGACCTTGGGCATGCGGGTCATGCCGCCGACCAGGATCACTTCCTGGATCTCGCCCGCCGTCACGCCGGCATCCTTCAGCGCGGCACGGCACGGGTCCAGCGTACGCTGGATCAGGTCGTCCACCAGGCTTTCCAGCTTCGCGCGGGACAGCTTCATCACCAGGTGCTTCGGCCCGGAGGCGTCGGCGGTGATGAAGGGCAGGTTGATCTCGGTCTCCTTGGAGGAGGACAGCTCGATCTTCGCCTTTTCGGCGGCTTCCTTCAGGCGCTGCAGGGCCAGCTTGTCCTTGCGCAGGTCAATGCCCTGCTCGCGCTTGAACTCGTCGGCGAGGTAGCCGATCACACGGTTGTCGAAGTCCTCACCGCCGAGGAAGGTGTCGCCGTTGGTGGACTTCACCTCGAACACGCCGTCGCCGATCTCCAGCACCGACACGTCGAAGGTGCCGCCGCCGAGGTCGAACACGGCGATGACGCCGCCGCCCTTCTTGTCCATGCCGTAGGCAAGGGCCGCGGCCGTCGGCTCGTTGATGATGCGCAGCACTTCGAGGCCGGCGATCTTGCCGGCGTCCTTGGTCGCCTGGCGCTGGGCGTCGTTGAAGTAGGCGGGGACGGTGATGACGGCCTGCGTCACCTTCTCGCCGAGATAGGCCTCGGCGGTTTCCTTCATCTTGCCCAGGATGAACGCGCTGACCTGGCTTGGAGAGTACTTCTCGCCACGGGCCTCGACCCAGGCGTCGCCGTTGCCGCCGCGGACGATGGAGTAGGGCACCATGCCCTTGTCCTTCTCGACCAGCGGATCTTCGTAGCGGCGGCCGATCAGGCGCTTGACGGCATAAAGGGTGTTGGTCGGGTTGGTGACGGCCTGGCGCTTGGCGCTCTGGCCGACGAGGCGCTCCCCATTGTCGCTGATGGCGACCATGCTGGGGGTGGTGCGGGCGCCTTCCGCGTTCTCGATCACGCGGACGTCGCTGCCGGCGCTGCCCTCCATGATCGCGACGCAGGAGTTGGTGGTTCCGAGGTCTATACCGATGACCTTGCTCATATACGTAAGCTCCTTTCAGCGGCGGCGCCTGGCCCGAAGCACCGGGCGCCGTCCTATGGTTCAGTGTTTTCGGATGTATTCAGCGAAGCGCCCTGGGACAAGACCCGGCGGTGCACGTCCAGCGTGCAATCCTAAGCTGCGCTGTCTTCTTGGGACTGCGTGTCCAGGGCCGGCTCGGCTTCGCCGGGGCCAGCGGCCTTGGCGACGACGACCATGGCCGGGCGCAGCAGGCGGCCGTTCAGGGTCCAAGCCTGGGTCCAGGCCTGCATCACCGTGCCGGGGGGGTGGTCGGCGCTGGGCTGTTCCGCCATCGCCTGGTGCAGGTTGGCGTCGAAGGGCTGGCCGGTGGGGTCGGTGCGCTTGATGCCGTTGCGTTCCAGGATGGCGACGAAGCTGCGCTCCACGCCGTCGAGGCCGTCGCGCAGCTTGGTGACGATGTCGGGTTCGTTGGCCTCGTGCGCCGGCAGGCTGGTCAGGCCGCGGCGGAGGTTCTCGGCGGCCTCCACGATGTCGGCGGCGAACTTCTGCACGGCGTATTGGCGGGTGTCGTCCACGTCGCGCTTGGCGCGGGTGCGGACGTTCTGCATTTCGGCCTCGGCACGCATCCAGCGGTCGCGCATGTCGTCGCGCTCGGCGGTGAGCTGCGCGACCTGGGCGGCCGGGTCGGTGTCCGGGGCCGGGTAGCCGGCGTCCGCGGGGATGGGATCGGTGGATTCTGGGTGGGCCGGCGGGGCGGCCTGGTCGTGTTCAGTGCTCATGGCGGACAGGTAGGGCAGGGGCGCGGACGGAACAAGCGGGATCGCAATATCTGGGCCAAGCAGGCGTCGCGGCTTGGCGCCTGGGACGTTGCCGGCGGAGCAGGCGCGGCTTGGGCCTGGTTGAATTCTACCGGCGCGACGGGTGTCTGGGGGTTTCCTGGAGGGTTGCTCACGCTTCGGATGGCAGACTCCATCGGGCGTAACGGCGCGGGACGGTGCGGTGCTGGGCCGGGTCGCGGGCGGGCTGGACGGGCTGGTCGAGGCTTTGCTCAAGCATGACGCAGCGGCGGACGGCCCAGGCAACCTGGTCGAAGGCGGCGGCGATCTCGATGAGGGTGTCTGGCCCTGGAGGCGGCGCGGGCGGCGCAGCCGTGACCAGCCGCAAAGGTCTGGCCTTGGCTTGCTGCGCAGCCTGGGCCATGGCCTGGGCGTGCAGTTGGCGGGCGAGATCGGCACCTACGTCAATCAGGTCGTTGAGGGCCTGGCGATAGAATTGGGTCTCCGCCGCGTGTGGGCCGGGATCGGCTTGAGGGATTTGCTTGGTCATGAACGAAACAAGAACATTTTGGGGGTGGGGGCGTCAAGGATTGCGTGTGGCGGGTCGGCGGCGGGTATGCCTGTTGGATGGTCGGGCAAGAACGTTGCGGCGATGCGGGGACGGCCGGGATCATCCGGATTTGCATGAGTGTTGGCGGCGTCCCATCGGGGATGAACCGTTGCTGGCTCGTTTGAAGGGGCTGCTGGGCTGGGAGGTCGGAACGCCTGAGCCAGACGAAGTTTCGGAGAACGGTGCAAGAACGAAAACCAGTGCCAACGGGCATCCGATCCGATCTGTATGAACGCGGTCGCCATGAACGTGGTCGTCGCGAGCCGCTGCGGCGCAGGAATCGTGGGGTTTACGGGCCGACGCTTGCGGCCCCTGGATTGCTTTGTCGCTGCGCTCCTCGCGATGATGGAAGGGGCCGGTTCTCGCTTGGACGAGAGAGGCTTTCCTGGCGATTACAAAGGGGATCGGCGCGATGGTTGTTGCATAAATGTTACACAGAAATGATGATCCACCGCAGGTGAGGCCAATCGCCATTTGCTTTGACCGTTCCGATGGTGGGGGCCTTCGCAGGGTGGATGACCTTAAGCGTCTTCAGCCACAACACAGTGCTGCGGGGCGGCGTATGATGCTTCGCTCATGCGCCCTACAAGGTTTCCAGGAGAACGATGAGACCAGAGGGTAGTTGGTGTAACTCCGGCCAGGGGATGCCAGGGCCGGCGGTGGAGGGGGGGGGACCACTCTACAGTATTCCGGCGCAGGGGCCTCAGGTTACATCCAGCACGTAGAATGCCCCGTGGTGACGGGTCAGGCCACCATCTGCGCCAGCAGCGCGTCCAGCCGCAGGCGGCCTTCCAGGGTCGCGGCGAGGCGGCCGTCGGCCTGGGTGACGTAGCCCGCCTCCAGCGCCTGGTCCAGCACGTCCGGGTCCAGCGCGTCCGCAAGCGGAATGCCGGTCCGGGCGGCGAAGTGGGCGGCGTCCACGCCCTCGGTCAGGCGAAGGCCCATCAGCAGCATTTCCCGGGCGCGGTCGCGGGGGGCGATGCGTTCTTCCGCCGTGCTGCCGTGGCCTTGGCGCTCCACGCGGTCGGCCCAGGGTTCCGGGGCGCGGTGGCGGCGAGTGGCGACCAGGTCGCCGTCCAGGGTGATGCGGCCGTGCGCGCCGGGGCCGATGCCGGCGTAGTCGGCGTAGCGCCAGTAGGCCAGGTTGTGCCGGCTTTCGCCGCCGGGCCGGGCTAGGTTGGATACCTCGTAGGCTTGCAGGTCCTGGGCGGCGCAGGCGTCAAGGGTGGCGTGATACAGCTCCGCCGCCAGGTCGTCGTCGGGCAGCGCCAGCTCGCCCCGGCGGTGCAGCGCCTCGAAGCCGGTGCCGGGTTCGATGGTGAGTTGGTAGAGCGACAGGTGGTCGGCGCAGAGGGCCAGGGCTTGGCGCAGCTCTGCACGCCAGGCGGCGACGGACTGGCCGGGGCGGGCGTAGATCAGGTCGAAGGATACGCGGGGGAAGGTGGACCGGGCGGCCTCCAAGGCTTGTATGGCCTGGCCGGCGGAGTGCTGGCGGCCCAGCATTTGCAGCGCGTTGGCGTCCAGGCTTTGGATGCCGAGGGAGACGCGGTTGACGCCGGCGCCGCGGAAGCCGGCGAGGCGGGCCAGCTCGACGCTGGTGGGGTTGGCTTCCAGGGTGATCTCCAGGTCCGGCACCGGGTCGAACAGGGTGGTGGCGTCGGCGATCAGGGCGGCCACGGTGTCCGGCTCCATCAGGCTGGGAGTGCCGCCGCCGAAGAAGATGGAGGCCAGGGGACGCCGGCCCAGGCGGGCCGCCTCCCATGCCAGCTCGGTGCGAAGGGCGCGGGCGAAGCGGGCCTGGGGGATACGGTCGCGGACGTGGCTGTTGAAGTCGCAATAGGGGCACTTGGCCAGGCAGAAGGGCCAGTGGATGTAGAGGGCGAGGGGAGCCATGGCTGCCTATATGGGGCGTGGCGCGGCTGGTTGCGCCGGGTTGGGGGATCGGCGGCTGGATCAGATGCGCAGTGCCTTGTTGTCCGTGTCTCGCGGCGCCACCCGCATGCTGCCGCCGGTGACGCCGCGGTTCATTGATGAAGCGGAGTGCGTGCTGTCGGTGCTGCTCGCGATTGCGTTCGCGCATCTGCTGCATGCGCAGAACGTCGCTTGGGCGGCGTTCTCTGGCTACATGGTCATGCGCGGGCATGTTTCGGACAGCTTGCTGCGCGGGGCGCTCCGCGTCCTTGGGACCGCCGTTGGCGCCGGGCTGGCGCTGCTGGTGGCGCCGGTGGTGCAGGGGGCGGTGCCAGCGTCGGCGCTTGCCAGCGCGGTGCTGGGAGGGGTCGCGCTGTATGGGGCGCTGACGGGGCGGCGGGCCTATGCCTGGCTGTTCGCGGGACTCACGTTCGAGATGATCCTGCTGGACACGCTGGCGCATCCCGGTCTCGACATACGCGGCTTTGCGGCGCCGCGGCTGCTGGAGGTTGCGGCGGGGACTGCGGCGTGCGTCGCCG
>CAXTDP010000270.1:0-7479 GCA_964242295.1 uncultured Acetobacteraceae bacterium
ATGCAGGATGACGCCTGGGCGGCCGGAGGCGCGCAGGGCGGCCTCCCCGGCCTGCACGCCCAGGCCGTGCGCGTCCGGCCAGCGGGTGAAGCGGCGGGTGCTGCCGAGGAATATGAAGCGTTCGGCGTGGGGGGCGGCGGCCAGGATGGCGGGGATGTGCCGGGCGTGGGCGCAGGAGACGACCAGGCGGGCGTCGCGCAGGGCAGGGGGAAGGCTGGCATCCGTCAGGTCTGCAATCCGCGGAGTACCGGGCAGGCCGGTGGCGGCCCAGCGTTCGGCGTTGCGGACGACGGGGATGTAGTCCAGCCCGTCCGCCAGCAGCGACCGGCACAGCGCCGTGCCGGACCGGCCCGACGCGCCGATGATGTAGGGGGTCAGCATAGGGCGCCCTTCTACTCTGACCTCAGGGCTGCTGCACATAGCGGCGAGCGCAAACCAGTCCCCTCTCCCTCCGGGAGAGGGTTAGGGTGAGGGAAAACGCAAACGCCCATCTGACCCAACCAGGACCTGTGCCAGTAGCGGGTCGCTGATTGTGCGTGCGGCTTCCCTCACCCCAGCCCTCTCCCGGAGGGAGAGGGAGCAGGAAGCGCCATTCCGGAGTGTGGTATCCCAATACCACAACCAAAATCCCTTGACCTTTCCGCAGCTTTCCCCGATACCCCGCGCACTTCCCCTGGGATCAGCACAATGCAGAAGACCACCGTTTCCCTCAAGCCGGCTGAGGTCAGCAAGGCTTGGACCGTGATTGACGCCGACGGGCTGGTGCTCGGCCGCCTGGCCGCCATCATCGCCCAGCGCCTGCGCGGCAAGCACAAGCCGCAGTTCACCCCGCACGTGGATTGCGGCGACAACATTATTGTCCTGAATGCCGAGAAGGTGCGCGTTACCGGCAACAAGGCAGACCAGTCGGTGTTCTACTACCACACCGGCTACCCCGGCGGCATCAAGGGCCGCACCGTCCGCAGCCGCCTGGAGGGCGCCCACCCCGAGCGTGTCATCGAGAAGGCGGTCGAGCGGATGATCACCCGCGGCCCGCTGCAGCGCAAGCAGATGAAGCACCTGCATATCTATGCCGGTCCGAGCCACCCCCATGACGGCCAGCAGCCGCAGCCGCTGGACGTCGCCGCCATGAACCCCAAGAACAAGAGGGTCTAGCCCAATATGTCCGAAACCCTCGACGACCTGCCCGCCGCCGCCCCGGCCGAGCAGACTCGCACCCTAGCCGACCTCAAGGACCTCGCCGTTGCCTCCGCACTGGTGACGAGCGACAAGCCAATCCGTGAGGCTAAGCGCGACGCCCAAGGCCGCAGCTACGCCACCGGCCGCCGCAAGAACGCCATCGCACGCGTGTGGATCAGGCCCGGCAAGGGCGAGATCACCGTCAATGGCAAGCGCGTCACCCAGTACTTCGCCCGCCCGGTGCTGCGTATGCTGCTGACCCAGCCCTTCCTGGTCACCGACCGCTACAACCAGTTCGACGTCATGTGCACCTGCAACGGCGGCGGCCTGTCCGGCCAGGCCGGCGCGGTCCGCCACGGCATCAGCCGGGCGCTGACCTACTACGAGCCGGAGCTGCGCGGCGTGCTGAAGCTGGCCGGCTTCCTGACCCGCGACAGCCGCGTGGTGGAGCGCAAGAAGTATGGCCGCGCCAAGGCCCGACGCTCGTTCCAGTTCAGCAAGCGGTAAACCGTCACACCCATTCCATGCTTATCAGGGGGGGCGGTCCGCAGGGATCGCCCCCTTTTTGCTGTCCATAGGAGGACCGCCATGCCTGACATGACCGTTTTCATAGATGGTGAAGCCGGCACCACCGGCCTCGGCATCCGCGAGCGCCTGGCCGACGTGCCCGGCGTCGCGCTCCGCAGCATAGACCCGCAACACCGCAAGGACCCCGTGGCCCGGCGCGACATGATGGCCGCCGTGGACTTGGTCGTGCTGTGCCTGCCTGACGCCGCCGCGAAGGAGAGCGTGGCGATGGCGGCGTCCCTCGGCGCCGACGCGCCGAAGCTGCTGGACGCCAGCACCGCCCACCGCTGCGACCCCGCCTGGGCCTATGGCTTCCCGGAGTTGGCGCCGGACCAGGCCAGCCGCATCGCCGCGGCGCAAAACGTCGCCAACCCCGGCTGCTACCCCACGGGGGCCATCGCCCTGCTGCGCCCGCTGGTGGACGCGGGCCTGCTGGACCCGGCGCATCCCGTGTCGGTCAATGCCGTCAGCGGCTATTCCGGCGGCGGCAAGTCCATGATCGAGGCGCATGAGGCCAACGGCGGCCCGGCGTTCGAGCTGTATGCCCTGGGGCTGGAGCACAAGCACGTCCCGGAGCTGCAGCAGTATGCGCGCCTGACCCGGCGGCCGATCTTCGTGCCCTCCGTCATCCACACCAGGCAGGGCATGGTGGTGTCGGTGCCGCTGCACCTGGACATGCTGCCGGGCCGTGCGCGGCTGTCGGACCTGCACGAGGCGCTGGCCGACCGTTATGCCGGCAGCGCCCTCGTGCGCGTCCTGCCGACGGCCGAGACGGGCGCGCTGGAGGCGACGGCATTGAACGACACGGACGACATGGAACTGCGGGTGTTCGGCAACGAGGCTGCCGGCCATACCCTGCTGGTCGCGCGCCTCGATAACCTGGGCAAGGGCGCATCCGGCGCCGCGGTGCAGAACATCCGCCTGATGCTGGGCCTGGACCAGCCAGTAGCGCGGGAGCTGGCCCATGCCGGGTGACGGACCCGTCTGGGAGCTGGACGGCGTGGCCCCCGACGTCGCACCGGATGCCTGGATCGCGCCGAATGCGGCGGTGATCGGCAACGTGGTGCTCGGCCCGCGCAGCAGCATCTGGTTCGGCTGCGTGCTGCGCGGCGACACCAACCGCATCACGGTCGGCACCGGCAGCAACGTGCAGGACGGTACGATCGTCCATGTGAACCCCGCGGTCGAGCACGCCTGCACCATCGGCGCGGACGTCACAATCGGCCATGCCGCCATCGTCCATGCCTGCACGCTGCATGACCGGGCCTTCGTCGGGATGGGGGCGACCGTGCTGGACGGCGCCGTCATCGAGGCAGACGGGATGCTGGCCGCCGGCGCCGTGCTGGCGCCAGGCAAGCGGATCGGCGCGGGGGAATTATGGGCCGGCGTCCCCGCCCGCAAGCTGCGCGACATGCCAGGCGATGAACGTGAGCGCAATGCTCACATCGCTTTGCACTACCAGGACCGCGCTGCCCGCTTCCGCAAGGGTCTGCGCGGCACCAGATAGGGATCAGTTCTTAAACGAGGTCCCGTCGTGCTCCGCACCGTCCTGCTCGCTGCCGTCTGCATCCTTCCTGCCGCTTGCGGGAACGTCCAGCCTTTCGTGCCTGATACTGCCCGGTTGGCGCCCGGGCAGCTTGGCTTGGGCTTCGACCCGGACGTGACGGCGGTCAACCAGGCTCAATGGGCCTTCGCCGACGCGGGCCGCACCTATGGGCGCCCGATCGAGGCGGCGCGGGCGGCGGCATCCATGGATTATATCGCCGGGCAGATCTACACGTCGCCGCGCTGGTCCAACGTCTCGGCACTCACCAAGGAGCAGTTGCTCCAAGGCCGCCAGCAGGTGCGTGCGGCGCTGGGCATTCCGCCTGGCACGCCGTCGCAGGCGGTGGTGAACCAGCTTGCCGCAGCCGGCAACGCCCTGGCGGACGGCAACCAGGCGGCAGCGCTGGCGCAACTGTCCGGCCCGACTTTCACCACCCCGCCGGAACAGGTGCTGGCGCGACTGAGCAACATGCCCTATTTGCAGATGGCCAATGTCTCCACGATGCGGGCTGCCAACGAGTTGTTTAACGGCAACTTTGATGATTTGTTCTGATGCCGGACGCCATCTGATCCAACTCTGTCGGCTTGCACCGGCAGCGGAAGCCGCGCCTGGCATGGCGACATGGAGGCGACGAGGTCGGCATTTACAGCCCGGAGGTCCTGGGGTCGTCGTGCCCTCGCAACGGCGACATCGGTCAAGGCAGGTGACATCCGGGTAATGTCTCAGTTTGAGATATGAGCCTCGCAATCCATCTTTGCCCGTGAAAAGTAGGCGCGTTCTGTATGCTTAGCGGAAAGCATGGAGGACGTGGTGGCGCTGATTGACGCGGCTGCGAAGCCGGCGAAGAAGCGCGGCCAGTATGAACCGCGGGAGCCGAAAGCGGCATGACGACGCTACGCGTCACAACCATCAGGGAGCGTCCTGACCTCCTGCTGATCGTCGCCAAATGGCTCTGGCGCGAATGGTGGCAGCAGAAGGGATACACCTTGGAGCAGACTCTAGCGATTTATGCGGACTGCATAGCCGAGGAGGGCGCACCGCAGACGTTTGTTCTACTTGAAGGCGAGTTACCGGTTGGAACGGTCACGTTGGCTCGAAAGGACCTAGACGAGAGACCGGACCTCACACCATGGCTCGCAGGAGTTTTCGTGATTCCCGACAGGCGAGGCCGCGGCTACGTGTACCATCTATTTACCGAGTTTGAGAGGGCTTGCCGAGCCGCATCTGTTGAGGTTGCTTGGCTTTACACGAATACTGCGGAGCAGGTTTATCTTCGGGCGGGATGGGAGAGAACCGAAGTCATCCAGCGCTTAGGGAAACTCCCGATTATCCTTATGCGCCGGATCATCCCCAACGAGTCCTCGATTTCAAACTGAGACACTACCGACATCCGTGCCGGTATCAGCGCCTCCCGGCGCCGCTTAACTGTTGCGGGGAAAGTAAGGGGGCGCCACGCAGGAGACAGCAAGGCCGGGGTGGTTAGCCACGGTCTCGCGGTGCCACGGCGGTAGATCGAGGAAATGAACGAAGTCAACCAGCCGCGGCAGCGGTTGGCAGGCTAGGTTGTCCGCACCGTGACGTAGCTGCCCGGCGCATCCTCCAGCGCCGGCAATCCACCCATTCCGGGAACCCGGGCCGGCACGGTGGCCGTGTCCTGCGCCAGCACCCAGCGGTGCCAATCCGGCCACCAGCTTCCGGCCATCTCGGTGGCGCCTGCCAGCCATTCCTCTGGCGCTTCGGGCAGGGTGCCGCCGATCCAGTGGGTGTACTTGCCGCCCTCCGGCGGGTTGACCACGCCGGCAACATGGCCGCTGCCGGCCAGTACGAATCGCTGCTCCCCGCCCAGCAGCGCGGCGCCGCGGTAGGCGCTGGTCCAGGGCGCGATGTGGTCCTCGCGCGTCGCCAGGGCATAGGACGGGATGGTGATGCGGCCAAGGTCAACCGGCTGGCCCAGCAGCGTCAGGCCGCCAGGCACGCGCAGCAGGTTCTCCTGGTAGATGCGCCGTAGATAGAAGCCGTGCATGGCAGCCGGCAGCCGGGTCGCATCTGCATTCCAGTGCAGCAGGTCGAATGGGAATGGCTCCGCGCCCAGCAGGTAGGTGTTGACCACGAAGGACCAGATCAGGTCGTTGGCCCGCAGCATCCCGGTCGGCGTCGTCACACCGCCGCGAGCCTCCGGGCGCTCCTCCAGGCAGCGCAGCCCTTCTTCGTCCATGAACACGCCGAGGCCGCCAGCCTCCGTGAAGTCCAGCATCGTGGCGAACAGCGACAGCGACCGGATCCGGGCATCACCCATCGCCGCCATCCCTGCCAGCGCCGCCGCCAGCAGGGTTCCGCCAACGCTGTAGCCGGCGGCGTTGACCTCCTGCTCCCCTGTCGCGTCCGCGATGGCTTCCAATGCGGCCAGGATGCCGTCCCGCACGTAATCCTCAAACCCCGCGTCTGCGAGGCTCTCGTCCGGGTTCACCCAGCTTATGCAGAATACGGTGTGGCCCTGCGACACGGCCCAGCGGATCAGGCTGCTCCGGGGCTGCAGGTCCAGGACATAGAACTTGCCGGTCCAGGGCGGCACGATCAGCAGCGGGCGGCGCAGCACCTGCTCCGTCGTGGGCGCATACTGGATCAACTGCATCAGCGCGTTCTGGAACACCACCTTGCCCGGCGTTGCCGCCAGATCCCGCCCCAGCCGGGACGGGCCGACGCCGGCACGCAGGCGTCCGCGCCCGCGCTCCAGGTCGCTTAGCAGGTTGGACAGGCCGCGCAGCAGGTTCTCGCCGCCGGTCTCGGCCGTGCGGCGCAGCGCCTCGGGGTTCGTCAGCAGGAAGTTGGCCGGGCTCATGGCGCTGATGAAGTGCCGAGCATAATAGTCCACCCGCTGCGCCGCCTGCGGGTCCAGGCCGGCGGTGCCGCCCGTGACATCCTGGATGTAGCGGGCGGACAGCAGGTAGGACTGCTTGATGAAGCCGAAGACCTCGCTGCTGTTCCAGGCGTCAGCGTCGAAGCGGCGGTCCCCGGGTGCGGCGGAGATGACGGGTGGGGCGTCCATGCCCCACATGCGCCGGGCGGAGGACTGCCACAGCGTCATGTAGTCCTGCCAAAAGCCGATGCTTGCATGTACCACGCGGGTGGGGTCGCGCATGAGCTGCGCGGTCATGTCCAGGAAGGCGCTGGCTACCAGGGCGGCGTTGATCGGCTGCGCTTCATGCGACTGCCGGGCCAGCCAATCCCGCACCAGCCGCTGCGACCGGTCGGCAATGTCGGCGATGGAACGGTCGAGCGCGGGGGGATAGCCAGGGCGGACGCCTGACGGCGGCATGTTGGGCAGGTCGGGCATCGCGCGGTCCTTTCCGTCGGCGCCGGCCTCGGGCTACACAGCATGCGCCGGGATGGTGTGGCGCAGGGGCGGGGCAGGGCGGCCGATGTTCGACAGCCGGGTAACTAAACGCACGCCGGGGCCGGGACAAGCGGCGGGGCCGGTGAGGCAGAGTTGTGTTTTGCTGCTTTTTGTTGGGCTGCTAGGCGGATGCAGCGCGGTGCAGCGGCTGAACGACAGCAAGCTGACGCAGGATAGCCCAGTGGATTGGTGGCACAGCCTGCAGGGCGGGCGCATCGCTCAGGACCGGCCGCCGCCGCCGGGGGCGTCGGACCCGTATCCGAACCTGGCCTCCGTGCCGCAGCGGCCCACGCCGACCGACGCCACCACGCGCCGTGCGCTGACCGAACAACTGAGGGCGGAGCGCGACCGGACGGAACGTGCAGCCACACGCGACCCGATCGTGCCGGCCGGTGCACCGGCTGCCGTCGCGGCTGCCAAGGCCGCGGACCGGCAGGGCGGCCGCAAGCTGGGCTACGGCTTCTTTGGGCGGTGGGGCGACGTCAAGACCGTGCCGGGCGCCACCGGCTTCGGCATCTACGATCAGCAGGTCGTCCAGCTGCTCAAGACGTGGCGCGAGCCCGAGCCCTTCTTCCGCGCGATGCTGGTGGAGAGCGGCTTCCCGATCGCGACCGTGCCGCACAAGAGGGGCCAGCGGCTGCGCGGCACCTCGTCCAACACGCTGCTGCCGCTGATCGACTTTTCGATTTCGGCGATCTCGGGCTCGGCCAAGAAATTGCTGCGGCTGCCGATCTTCCTCGGGCTGGCTATGCTCGCCGCGGTGCCGATCCTCCTCCTGAACGCGGGGCTCGCC
>CAXTDP010000271.1:0-7418 GCA_964242295.1 uncultured Acetobacteraceae bacterium
CCGGCAGACCACTCGCCGCGTGAGCGCCGTCGAAATGGGGCCGCTTCTTCCGGCGAGGTGTACTAGGTCGGGTAATTCGGACCACAGGCGGACGCCGCGTCCTGACCCTGCGAAATTGGCAGGTCAGGAGAACACGTAGCAGGCCTCGTTGCGGCCGCGGCAGCCCGCTACGGAGCCGCCGCCCGGCTCGCCCATGCCACTCCGGCCGCAGTCATTGCACCTCATCGCGTTCATGCCGACGATGCTGCTCTCGCGAGTAGTCGCTGATTCGAAGTAGGAGATGCCGGGGTGGTAGAAACCGATGCGGTGGCACGCTTTAAGGCGTTCGCCACGAAAGCGTTGCTGGCCCAGTTGCATTCCGTATCAGGGCGTGCGCTGCCCAAGCAGGCGGCCTATGAGGGTGTCCGCAATGCCTACACGAGCGAATTTAGCTGGCCTGCTGAACTCAATGAGATCGAACCGGGGCCAGCGCGGACGCCGCGCTGGCTGAATCGCCTTCATTGGGCCGTTGCGGACCTGGTCCAGGCTGGCATTTTGGAGAAGAGCAGCGGCAGCAATGACCTGCGCGCCTCAGAGGTGGGCAAGGGCCTGATCGCGCTCGCGGCGCCGTTCAGCGACACGCCCCAGACCCGCGAGTTGCTAACAGCGGTAGCGGCAGCCCTGACCAATCCAGCGAACAACGCGGCGGCCGATGCTGCCTTGGCGAGTTTCCAGGCTAGGTTTCCAGCGGACCACCTCGCCAGCATGTCCCTGAAGGACTACGCGATCGGCGATGGCAACCAGGACAACTTCTGCTGGTGGCTGGAACGGGGCCTTGCCGAGGTAGGACGCTACAGCCCTGGTTCCTCGCGCGGTCACATCATCTATCGCCAGAAGGACGGCAGCTACCATCTGCCGCTGGAACTGGCCTCATCAACCCCAGAACAGGCCATGGCTGAGGTCGCGGGATGGCACGCGAGGGTGGTCGCGCTCGGCGGCGGCCTGACACCCGAGGCCGCTGATGCCGAGCCGCTGGCACAAACGAAGCGCAGCCGGACGGTGAAGCTGCTGCAGAGCTACTTCCCGGACCGCTTCCTTCCGATCAACAGCATGGACCATATGGCGAAGCTGCTGGCCGGGTTCGGGGTAGACGCAGAGCACATCCCCGACGGACCTGTGGCCCGCAATCGGCTTCTGTTCAGGTTGTTCGAGGAGGTTGCCGCACCGCGCGGCCTGACCCCGCTCGACTTCACGCATATCCTCTACAACCGCTTCGACCCGAGGGGCATCAAGCTCGATCCCGAGCGCGTCACCGGCGCCATGCGTCTGTTCAGCCTGATGTACGGCAACACCTTCGACTCGCCCCGGTTCGTCAAGGAGGAGCGCACCTACAAGGCGGACATCATCGCCCGCTGGCAGGCCGTCGCGCAACCTGAGATGCTGCAGCGAGCGCTCGCGGAAGGCTCCGAGGTCGCCAAGGCGGCGGAGTTGTCGTCGGCGCTGCTGCAGCCGCCCAGCAACTTCCTCAACTTCCGCTACCAGCCCGCCATCACGGGCCTCAGCACACAGGCCGAGGCGCGGGTCTTCGTCGAGGCGGCGGCCATGCTGCTGGCATCGGCCGAGCAAGAAGACGCAACGCCGGACGTCACCGGCTTCAACAACCGCATGCAGCCGCTCTATGAGCGGGTGGATACCTCGTCGCGGGCACCGACGTCGCGGACCTTGCCCACCCTGATCCTGATGCTGTCCTATCCGAGCCGCGACTTGGTCATCCGATCCGATACCATGTCCCGCGCCCTACAATGCCTGACAAAGAACTCGAACACACTCGCCGCGCCAGTGCTGACCACCGAGGGATATCGAACCTGTAGAAACGTCGCTGACGCGCTAAGGCAGGAGTTGGCCGCTCTGAAGCCTGCCGACATGGTGGACGTCCAAGGCTTTATCTGGTGCGTGTTCTCGATCCCGGATGTCTGGTTCGGTGGAGTCAAGTACGGAAAGGACGACATGCTGCCCCGTTTCCGGGAGGCGGGAGTCTACGCCGTCGGCTTCGGCTCTGAGGCCGGCGTGCGCTCCCTGGTGGAAGGTGCCGCGGAGTTGCCGGCGGAACAACGGAAGCTTCGCGCCCAGGAGATCGCCGGAGTTGCTGAGAGGAACGCGTCGGTGGCGCTGGCCAACTTCATCGAACTGGCGGCGCGGCCGGGCAGCATCGTTTTGGCCAAGGCGACCTACGTGGATTCAAAGGCCAAGGTCAGCATCGTTCGCATCCGTGGCGTCGCCCACACCGGCAAGCCGCCGACCGGGTACGACGATGCGCTTGGCCATAATATTCCGGTCGAGTGGCTCGGTGACACTGACCTCCGGATCAAGACAAAGGGGTTCAACAAGATCGCGACTACGCTAGCACCGATCAAGCTGGTCGATGCCCTCGACATCATCGGTGGCGAGGAGGTCGACCCCACTAGGGATATAGAGGATGACGATATCAAGGACCCGCCGATAGGGAGTAAGGCCGGTGCGGTTCCTCCAGTGCAGCCGACCCTGCCAAAGAACCTAATTCTTTATGGCCCCCCGGGAACGGGGAAAACTTTCCGGGCACTCGGTGAGATGGCTGCCCAGTTCGGCAACCGGAAGCGGATGGTTACCTTCCACCCTGGCTTCGCATACGAGGAGTTCGTCGAAGGCCTCAGGCCGACTTCGGACGGCCAGGGCGGCCCGATCCGCTATGAGGTCGTGCCGGGCGTCTTCTGCCAGGCCTGCGAGGCAGCGCGGGCCGCGCCTGAGGCTCCATACTTGCTGGTGATCGATGAGGTGAACCGCGCCAACCTCGCCAGCGTGCTGGGCGAGCTGATCACCATTATCGAGGAGGACAAGCGCGGGGTGCCGGTGACACTGCCATACAGCAAGGTGGAATTCTCGGTGCCCGGCAATCTCTGGATCGTCGGCACCATGAACACCGCCGACCGATCCATCGCACTGATGGATGTCGCGCTGCGGCGCCGATTCACCTTTCGTGAGGTGGGCGTCGATTACGTAGCCCTGGCGGCCGACTTCGCCGAATACCAGGATCCGGGACTCGCCGGTCTGGACCTGCCCGCGATCCTGCGGGCGATGAACGAGCGCTTGCAGTACCTGCTCGACCGCGAGCACCAGATCGGCCACGCATGGTTGTTTGGCGTCCGTTGCCTGGCCGATCTGCGGCAACGCTTCGCCGGCCGCATCCTGCCTCTGCTTGCAGAGTACTTCTTCGACGACTGGTCGCGCGCTTGCCTCGTCCTTGGCGAACACTCGACCAGAGTCCGATCCACGGACCTCATCGCCAAGCGCGTGATTGGGCAGGCTGAGAAGAAGCGATTGTTCGGCGATGCTGCCACGAATGGCCCGGATCGTGTCCTGTACGACCCTGGTGAGCCGACGTCCTGGGAGTTCGGACACTTCACGAAGATCTGCCCCGAGCCGCCACCAGTTGGGGCCGAACCGGTCAGGGAGGCCGCTTGAGCCTGGTGGTCCGGGTTCGGGAGCACGGCCGCCTGCCGGTGGGCCACGACGGACTGACCGAAGCGGAACTGGAGTATCTGGTAAGGCTGCGCGATCGCGGCCTCACCTTTTTCACCGAGGAGCGCGCGCAGGGCCGGTGGTACTGCCGAATGGGTGGTTACGCCGGAGCCATAGCCATGCCCGGGGGGCGCACCTTGGAAGTGTTGCCCAAGGTCGGGAGCCTCGACGACCTGGCCACGCGCACCCTGCTCATGCGGATGCTCTCCGCGGCGGATGTCGCGCCGTCGCTTGAGGAGACGGCGGCCGATTACGCCGACAGCCCGAACCTCATTGAAGCCTATCTCCGCTTTGCCGCCAACCTGGCGCTGCAGCAGGTCCGCATGGGCCTTGTGCATGCCTACCGCCAGATGGATCAGAGAATACCAGTCGTCCGTGGGCGATTGCTGGTTGCGAGGCAGCTTGCCCGGCTGCCAGAGCGGTTCGACGCCCACTTCGTACGCACTGATGATTTCCTGGCCGACACACCGGTGAACAGGGTCATCAAGTCTGGCATCCGCCGGGTCGCCCGGGTCACCCAGGTGATCCCAACAGCTGCGAAGTGCCTGGAAGCCGTGATGCGGATGGATGCTGTGGAGGACTTTGTGGGGCCACCGTGGGCCCTTGCCGAGGCAACACGCGGCTTCGGCGGCCGCGCTGCCCTCGACCGACGGCACGCACGCTTGGCCCCGCTGCTGAAGGTTCTGAGCTTGCTGGCGGATGGCCTAGGGGCGGCGCCTGAGGAGGGCGTCGAGGCGCATGGACCGACCCTCATGTTCAACATGAGCAGGTTGTTCGAGGCGCTGCTGGCAACCCGCTTGCGGCGGGTGCTGCCCGACTGCAGCATCGACGAGCAGGCCTCGCAACGCTTCGACATCGACGGTCGGTTTATGCTCCGGCCCGACTTGGTGGTTCGCCGGCATGAGCAGCCGACATTGGTCCTCGACGCCAAGTGGAAACGGATCGGCAGTAGCGCTGACGTGGCGGACGCGGACCTGCGTCAGGCCTTCACCTATGCCCGAATCCTGGGCTTGAAGGACGCGGTACTGGTCTTCCCCAAGCTGGATGCTGATGAGCCAGCCGTTCACGAGGTGCGGGTCGCGGACGGTAGCGGGGTCAGAATTCATTTTTGGCAGGTGGCGGTCATGGCACCGGATTGGGCCGAGTTGGACGACGACCTGCGCCGCCTTGGAAGCCGAGCCGGTGTGGGCTCGTCATCGGCGCCCACGGGCGACGTTCCTGACCCAAACGGCGATAGCCTGCTGCCGAGACTGTGAATCAGCGCGGGCGCGGGACCCAGGAGTAACTGGACCTTTCAACATCTTGTCGCGGTGATCAGCGCCAAAACCCACCGCTGATTCACACCATGCGCAGCCGCCCCGCGAGCTTGCGCACGTTCTCGGCCGTCCACGTGCCGCCACGGATGGTCTGGATGCTACGTCCGTTCAACACTTTGGCGACGGCCTGCCACCGCCCGTTTCCATCCGGCACCTCGGCCAGCGCCACCTGCAGGCCCTCATGCGCGTTCAGGCGCAGCTGGGCCATAGCGCTGCCGTCATCCTTTCGCCAGGCAGCGAAGTGCCGGGCTGGGTCGAACAGCTGGCCGCCGATAGTGAGCGGATCGGGCGGCAGACCGATCACCGCCAGCCCAAGCTCCTGCGCCGCCTCATACAGGAACGGGTTGTACCGCCAGTGGTGGGCCTCATGAAACTGCACGGCCAGCAGGATGGCGCCCATCCCGGCATAGGCCGGCGCCGCTCGCCGCAGCACGTCGCGGACCGCATCGGTCGCCCGGTCAATACGGGTGTCCATGAAGGCGATCTCGCCCAGCAACTCGCCCCCGTGTTCGCGTACCCAGCCCCGCACCCGCTCGCGCTGGTAACGTATGGTCCGGCTGACCGCCGCCGCCGCGTCCACGTCTGGTGGCAAGTCCCGGAACCCGACCCAGTTCACCGGCAGCGTCCAGTAGACGCCGACATACCTTCCGCTCAACAGCTGCCCCGTTACTGTCCCTACGCCAGCCCAGCCCGGACAATTCCGACGGCCGCTCCCGGCCAGGCTAGGGCTGGGTAGTGTGTGCCATCAACCTACCTCTGAGGACCGCAATGGCCCGCACGCCCTTAACCAGCACCAACAACCCCCTGCGCATTGCCGAGGTCGCCATAGGCTCGGCCGGTGGCCGGATCGGCATCACATTCGCGCCCGGCAAGCAGCAACCGGGCGGCCTGACCGGCGCGCACCTGCGCGACCTCAAAGCCGACCTCGACGTCATCGCCGCCTGGAACGCTGCCGTAGTCGTCACCCTGGTCGAGCCGCACGAGCTGGACAGCCTGGGCATCACCACCCTGGGTGCGGAGGTGCGGTGCCGGCACATGGAATGGCACCACTGGCCCATCCAGGACTATAGCGTGCCGGATGCAGCGTTCGAGGCGGCTTGGCCCGCCCGCTCCCTCATGCTGCGCACCTTGCTGGCCTGCGGCGGCCGGGTGCTGATCCACTGCAAGGGCGGGCTGGGTCGTGCCGGCACGATCAGCGCCCGGCTGCTGGTCGAGGGCGGCATGGCGCCAGGCGACGCGATCCGGGCCATCCGCGCCGTACGCCCCGACGCCATCGAGACCGGGCCGCAGGAAAGGTGGGTCGCGGTGGGACATGCTGCCCTCCCAATCCCACCCGGCCATGACCGGAACGCCGCACGCGACCGGGCCGTGGGCGCCCTGCTCGGCCTTGCCGTGGGCGACGCGGTGGGTGCAGCCCTCGAGTTCTCCCCCAAGCCGCGCTTCGTCGTCCTAGACGACATGACCCAGGGCGGACCGCACCACCTGGCGCGGGGCCAATGGACGGACGACACCGCCATGGCATTGGCCCTGGCCGACAGCCTGGCCCTGACGCCGGGCCTGGACCCGGCCGACCTGATGCGGCGCTTCCTCGACTGGCGCGACACCGGCGCTTACTCCTGCACCGGCACCTGTTTCGACATCGGCAACGCGACCCGCACCGCCCTGGAGCGGTTCCGGCGCACGGGCAATCCACTGGCTGGCTCGGTCGTTCCGGAGGCGTCCGGCAACGGCGCGTTGATGCGGCTCGCGCCCGTGGCCATCCGGCACTGGCGGGATCAGGAGGTGTTGCAGCGGGTCGCCGCGTTGCAGACCCGCACCACCCACGGCTCGCCAGCGACGCTGGCTGCCTCGGCCGTGTTCGCGGACTTGGTGGCCGACGCCATTGCCGGCGCGTCCCTGCCGGAGGTCCTGGCCAGTCCGGCCGCTGGACGCATCGAGGGCGGCTGGCGCGGGCTGCATCGGGATGTGGTCGAGGGGTCGGGCTGGGTGGTGCAAGCACTGCAGGCCGCGGTCTGGGCGGTGTCGCGGACCACGGACTTCCGCTCGGCCGTGCTGCTGGCGGCGAACCTTGGCGCCGACGCAGACACCACCGCGGCCATCGCGGGCCAGCTTGCGGGTGCAATCTACGGCGCAGGCGGCATGCCGGCTGAGTGGCTGGACGCGCTGGCGTGGCGTGGGCGCCTGGAGAGCGCAGCCGTCAGCCTGTTCGATGCAGCCTGGCCACAGGCGGATGCCCCTGGAGCTGGGTGCCTGGCCGAGGATGAGGATGGCACTGCAGTCGAACCCACGACCCTGGGCGACGGTTTCGCCGTCTGCTGGATGACACGGGACTGGACTTTGCGCGAGCGGCTGGCAGCGCTGGCTGGGTTCCGGACAGTGTTCGAGCGGGACGGCTTCCAGTTTGCGACACAGATGCCAGCCAAACGGGACGGAGACCTGACTACCCTGGGCTGGTCCTCACTCAGCGACGATGCTCAGCGCTTCTACCAGATGGTCTACGACTATGGCTGGGTCTCTAGCGCGACAGCTCGGATGGCCGGTCCGCGACACGAGCGGATGGCCGGTCGG
>CAXTDP010000272.1:0-7413 GCA_964242295.1 uncultured Acetobacteraceae bacterium
CCGCCGGCGCACGGCCGCGCAGCCCCGCCGCGCCGCGTATGCCGACGCGGACGGAGTTGCGGGGGCATGGTCGCCTGGTCGCAATCGGCGCGTCCACCGGCGGGGTCGAGGCGCTGCTGGCCATCGTGCCGCATCTGCCCGCGAACTCGCCCCCGGTCGTCATCACCCAGCACATGCCGGCTGCCTTCACCGGCAGCCTGGCCCGGCGCCTGGACCGTTCCGGCGCCGCTCGCGTGGCGGAGGCGGAGGACGGCGTCCCCTTGCTGCCCGGCCATGTTTACCTGGCGCCCGGCGGTGCGGCGCACCTGACGGTCAGCGGCGGGGAGGGAGGTGGCCTTTGGCGGTGCCGGCTGCGTGCCGGGGAGCTGGTGAATGGCCACCGTCCCGCGGTGGACCCGCTGTTCGCGTCCGTGGCGCAGGCCGCCGGCGCCCACGGGGTTGGCGTCATCCTGACCGGCATGGGGCGCGACGGCGCGCGGGGCCTGCTGGCGATGCGCCAGGCCGGCGCCCGGACCTTGGGGCAGGATGAGGCGAGCAGCGTTGTTTACGGGATGCCGCGGGTCGCCGCCGAACTCGATGCCGTCGAGCGGCAAGTCTCCCTGGATGCGATGGCCGGCGCCCTGCTGGCGTTGTGCCGTGCCGATGAAAGGATACCAGCCTGATGCCCGCCCCCGCCACGATGAAGGTGATGATCGTTGACGACCAGCTCAGCATGAGGCTGCTGGTCCGCGACGGCCTGCAACAGCTCGGCTTCCGCGATTTCGACGAGGCGCCGGACGGGGAAGCGGCACTGCGGCTGCTGCTGCAGCCGGCGGTTGGCCAGGCGATCAGCCTGATCATCAGCGACTTCAACATGCCCAACCTGGACGGGCTGGCGTTGCTGCGCGCCGTGCGCGTGCATCCGCCGATCTGCAAGACCGCATTCATCATGCTGACTGGGCGTGGCGACAAGGACCTGGTGCAGCGTGCGGTCCAGTATGGCGTCAACAACTTCCTGGTGAAGCCGTTCACCATTGCCAACCTGCTCGACAAGGTGACGGCGGTGTTCGGATCGCTGAAATGAGCGGCACCCTCCTTGCCGGCAGGACGCGGACTCCGAACCTCCCGGAGCGGCGGGTCAACATCGTGCAGGGTGAGCAGCATGTGACGGAGGACGACGGGCTGTGCCTGACGACCATCCTGGGGTCCTGCGTCGCCGCCTGCCTATACGACCCGCTGGCCGGCGTCGGCGGTATGAACCACTTCCTGCTGCCCGGCGTTGATGAGGACGGGCAGGGCATGCAGCACGGCGTCCATGCGATGGAGCTGCTGGTGAACGCCCTGCTGCAACGGGGCGCCCGGCGGGAGCGGCTACAGGCCAAGCTGTTCGGCGGCGCCCGGATGGTGCGGGGCCTGACCGACGTAGGCGCGAAGAATGCGGAGTTCGCCACGCGGTTCGTGCAGCGGGAACGCATCCTGCTCGGCCCCGGCAGCCTGGGCGGCACGGCTGGGCGGCGCGTGCAGTTTTGGCCCGTCAGCGGGCGGGCGCGCCAGCAGGCCATAGGCATGGATGCCAACGTGTTCGCAGCCGAGCGCAATGCGCCGCCGCTGCCGGACACCGGCGGGGTAGAGCTGTTCTGATGGCGCCCGACCTGCATGAAGTGCTGGGGGCTGCCGGCGCCGAGCTTGCCACGCTGGGCCGGATCGTGGAAGGCCTGCAGGACACGTTGGCGCCGGGGCAGGCAGGTGCTGCCGATCTGCAGGCGCTGGACAGCATGACGCAGCACCTGTTCGCGTTGTCCGCAGTGCTGTGCGGATTGGGTCCGGGATGGGACGGACAGGTGACGGCGGTGTTGGACACGGTGCCGCTCGGCTGTCTCCAGCGGCGTTTGCGCGGTCAGCCGGCGCCTGTCCCGGATGCCTCGGGAGACATCGAGCTGTTTGGCGATGGCTGATGCCGGGCTGGATGTCCGGCTTCACCTGGGCGGCTTGCAGGTTGCAGTGATCGAGGCCAACGGGCTGGAGCTTGAAGTGACGTGCGAGATGCTGACTGGCCTCGGGGTGCGGCGCTTGGCGCGGTATCGGACGGCCGTGGAAGCGCAGGAGGGGTTGATGCGGGACGAGGCGGACCTGGTTATCGTCGGCTCGGTTCCCGGTGGCACGGACGAGTATGGGATGATCGGCTGGGTGCGCCGGGACGCACCGGAGGCGATGCGGGCCGTGCCGCTGCTGCTGCAGACCGGCCATACCCAGCGGAGCAACGTGCTGCGCGCACGGGACTGCGGCGCCAGCGTCGTGCTGGCGAAGCCGGTGCAGCCGTCCATGCTGTTCGAGCGGGTGGGATGGCTGGCGCGCGACCAGCGGCCCTTCATCTCCGTACCGTCCTATGCCGGGCCGGACCGGCGCTTCCAGAAGCTTGGCCCGCCATCCGGCACGGCCGGCCGGCGTGCCGACGACTTGCCGCTGGAGGTCGGGGAGGCAAGCGGGGGCAACATGTCCCAAGCGGAGATTGATGCGTTGCTGAACCCGGTGGGCGCCCGATGACCATATCCAGCCTGTCCCTGCTGCTGCACCAGCCCGGCGGCATGACTGCGGCCGAGGCCTCCGCTGCGGCCCATGCGCGGTTGCGCAACATGCAGCCGGAGGCTGTCGCCAGCATAGACAACATGATCGCCCGCATGGCTGCTCTCGGCCCATCCCTGGCGCAGGGGCCGGACAAGGCGGCATTGGACGAGCTGTATGTCTTGGCGAATGCCGTGTTCGGCACCGCCGGACTGTTCGGGTTGGATACGGTGGGCGAAGTGGCTTACAGCCTATGCGACCTGATTGACCGCCTGCGCGCATCCGGCGCCTGGCATCCATTGGCGGTCCAGGTCCACCTGAATGGCCTCGTCCTGGCACGCGGCACTGGGGGGGAAGCCGCCCATGCCGTGGCCCGGGGCCTGCGGCGTGTCGCGGGCAGCATCGGCTGAGCGTCCGAAGCAGTTACAAATCCAGCAGGCCGCGTGCCAGGCGTATGACGCGGTGCGCCTCGCTCCACAGTCCGAACGCTGCGAGGCTGTCCAGCGCGGCGAAGGTGGCGTCCGTGACGTCGCCGCCGGGCCGCGGCTCGCCGTCCGTCCAGCGGGCGGCGAAGTCCAGTATGGTGTAGTGGAACTGCACCGTGCCCTCGGCGTCCCTGGTGATGCTGTCCACGTGGGCCAGCAGGTGCAGCGGCCCGGCTTGCAGCCCGGCCTCCTCCAGCAGCTCGCGCCGGGCGCCTGCCTCGGCCGTCTCGCCCAGCTTCTGGGCGCCGCCAGGAATGCTCCAGGCGCCCATGTTGGGAGGCTTGCCGCGGCGCACCAGCAGAACCGCAGGGCCGGGCCGCAGCATGACGACGCCGAGGCCGACCAAGGGCCGGGCGGGATATTCGCGGGCGCTCATGGTGCGGGGTTGGCCAACGGTGTCCGATGCTCCAGCAGTGTCATGCGGCAAGCCGAAGCGGGCTTGGCAGAAATGGGCCGGCCGATGCCGCCGAACAGCGTGCCGGGCTGGGCGTCAACCGGCACGGCGTCCAGGCTGGCCGCGCGATGGCGGACCTGCTGGCGTCAGCCACACGCGCTACGCAGGGGCTGAGGGTTGAAGACTCCGCCTTCAATGATACTGGAAATTGGGTGGGCCTGATACGGTCGAGCCATGCCGCTGTCAACGCAACGCCGGAGAGCGGGTCCCGATGCCGCGTCAGCTTATGGGACTGCCCGTTTGCGCAGGTGGTGGCCTGACCGCATCCGCCGACTCGCCATGTCGTGTGCAGCCAAGGTGCAGAGTGGCCCGCGGCTCAAAATCGGCCAGCCGCCAATAGCTTGCACCCACCCACTGCCGGGCGTATCCGTCCTGTAACCGTCACAGCGCGGACCTCAGGAGGAACGCCCATGCCCATCACCCGCCGAACCGCACTTGGCTCCCTGCTCGCTGCCCCGGCGCTGCTCCGTGCCACAGGCGCCCACGCGGCGACGCGCACCCTCAAGATCAGCCATCAGTTCCCCGGCGGGACGCTGGAGCAGGGCGACTTCCGCGACCGTCTTGCCCGCCGCTTCGCCGCCGAGGTGCAGAAGCGCACCAATGGCGAGCTGGCGTTCGAGATCTATCCCGGATCGTCGCTGATGAAGACGGTCGCGCAGTTCTCGGCGCTGCGCCGGGGTGCGCTGGACATGACGGTGTATCCCTTGGCCTATGCGGGCGGGGAAGTGCCGGAGGTCAACATCGGCCTGATGCCCTGCCTGGTGACGACGTATGAGCAGGGCATGGCCTGGAAGACCCAGCCCATCGGCCAGGAGCTTGTGAACCTGCTGGACAAGCGCGGCGTGAAGATCGTGACCTGGGTCTGGCAGGCCGGTGGCACCGGGTCCCGCGCTACGCCGATCGTGCAGCCGGATGACGTGAAGGGCCAGAAGATACGCGGCGGGTCCCGTGAGATGGACCTGATGCTGAAGGCGGCCGGCGGCATCATCAGCTCGGTCCCCAGCAACGAGATCTATGCCGCGATGCAGACGGGGTCGCTGGACGCGGCCGTGACCAGCAGCACCAGCATCATCAGCTTCCGGCTGGAGGAGATCGCCAAGGCCGTCACCACCGGCCGCACCGGCAGCTTCTGGTTCATGTTCGAGCCGATGCTGATGTCCAAGCAGGTGTTCGACTCGCTGCCGGCGGAGCAGCAGAAGGCGATCACCGACGTGGGTACCGAAATGGAGGCTTTCGCCTTGCAAGCCGCCCGCGCCGACGACGAGGAGCTGGCGCGCGTCTTCGCCAAGGTCGGCGTGACGGCCCGGGACATGGACGCAACGGCAATCGGCAAGTGGAAGGACCTGGCCCAGGGAACCGCTTGGAAGGATTTCGCCGACCGCAACGCGGCTTGCGCCGGGCTGCTGAAGCTGGCCCAGGCGGTCGCCTAGCCGCATGAGCACGCACGGCATAGACGCGGCCTCGGGCGCGATCCCGGAGGCGGATGTCCCGCGCCGGGGCGTGCTGGGCGTAGTGCAGGCCGGATTGGACGGGATCAACGCCGTGATGGCCGTGCTGTCGGCCATCGCCATCGCCGCAGCCGGGCTGGTGCTGACGTGGGAAGTCGCGGGGCGATACTTCTTCAGCATCCCCAGCGACTGGCAGGACGAGCTGAGCACCTTCCTGCTGATCGGCGCCACCTTCGCCTCGGCCGCCTGGATACAGGCCCGGCGCGGGCACGTGGCGATTGATGCCCTGTCCCATGTGCTGTCCCCCGGTGCGAACCGGGTGCGCGGCATCCTTGCGGACGCCTTGAGCTTCCTGTTCGTGGCGTTCTTCGCCTGGAAGAGCATCACCTTGCTGATGGAGGCCCTGGAGGACGGGCAGACCACGCCGTCCGCCTGGGGGCCGCCGCTGTGGATACCCTATGGCTGCATGTCCGCGGGGATGGTGCTGCTGGCGGTGCAGTTGCTGCTGCAGGTCCTCGCCAGCGGCCACCGGGACAGCCAACCCGCGCACCTTGCGCCGTCCCCGCTTTAAGAGATCCTGATGGATACTCTGCAGATCGGCCTGATGTATGGGGGCGCGACGCTGGTTGCCCTGTTCTCGGGCATGCCCATCGCCTTTGCGCTCGGCGGCGTCGCCGTGGTGTTCATGATGCTGTTCATGCCGGGCGCGTCGCTCGATACGGTGGCGCAGAACGTTTACGAGGAACTGGCCAGCATCACGCTGCTGACGATCCCGCTGTTCATTCTGAAGGGTGCGGCCATCGGCAAGTCGCGGGCGGGCAAGGACCTGTACGATACGCTGCACACCTGGATGCACCGGGTGCCCGGCGGCCTGGGCGTCGCGGTCGTCCTGGCCTGCGGGTTGTTCGCGGCGATGGCCGGCAGCAGCCCGGCGACGTGCAGCGCCATCGGCAGCAGCGGCATCCCCGAGATGCGGCGCCGTGGCTACTCGCCGGGCTTTGCGGCCGGGCTGGTGGCGGCGGGGGGCACCTTGGGCATCCTGCTGCCGCCGTCCATCGTGCTGATCCTGTATGCGGTGGCGGCGGAGCAGTCGCTGGGCCGGCTGTTCCTGGCCGGCATCGGGCCGGGGATGCTGCTCCTGGCAATGTTCTCGGCCTATGCCGTGGTGCGGTGGAAGCAGGAGTTCGGCCGCGCCACGGTGTCCGCCGCCGGCGGCGCCGTGCGGAGCGAGATACTGCGCCAGGACACCTACACCCTGAAGGACAAGCTGGCCTCGCTGCCGCGCGTGCTGCCCTTCCTGGTGTTGCTGACGGGCGTAATGGTGGCGCTGTATGGCGGCATCGCCACGCCGAGCGAAACCGCCGGGCTGGGCGCCGTGCTGGCGCTGGCGCTGATCGCCGTGGTGTATCAGGCGTATCACCTGGGCGACCTCAAGCCGATCTTCGCCGGCACCCTGGGCGAGAGCGGGATGCTGCTGCTCATCATCGGCATGAGCCTGCTTTACAGCTACGTGATGAGCTACCTGCATATCAGCCAGGGCGCGGCCGGCTGGATCGTCGGGCTGCATCTGTCCAAGTGGATGCTGCTGTTCGCGATCCTGGTGCTGGTGGTGGTGCTGGGGTTCTTCCTGCCGCCGGTCAGCATCATCCTGATGACGGCACCGATCATCCTGCCGCCGCTGCGGGAGGCCGGGTTCGACCTGATCTGGTTCGGCGTGGTGATGGCGGTGGTGATGGAGATGGGGCTGATCCACCCGCCGGTGGGGCTGAACATCTTCGTCATCAACCGGATCGCGCCCGACATCGGGCTGGGGCCGATTATCTGGGGGACGCTGCCCTTCGTGATGCTGATGGCGGTGGCTGTGGTGATCCTGTCGGCCGTGCCGGGGATTGCACTTTGGCTGCCGACGCTGGTTTACGCGAGGTAGGTTCCCTGGATCGGCTCGTTGCGCTGATCTCCGATCATGAGCCAGCTCTTCCCCTTCCCGGACATTGATGATGAGGCTGCTGAGGTTGAGGCCTTGGCGCGTGCCGTCGCAGAAAGCGATGCCGATCCCCGTGAGGTGCCTCATTCCGAGGTGCGGGCATGGCTGCTGCGGATTGCCGCTGGTGAGTTTGATGCCGAACCTCCGGTTGCCCGCATTCTTTGATTGTTGTCTGGCGCGCTCGGGCGGTCGCCGACCTGCAACGCATCTCAAGTCATATTGCTGGGGAAAATCCGTTCGCGGCTCGACGAGTCGCCCGCAACCTGGTGCTTGCCGCTGACAGCCTTGAACTGTTTCCCAAACGTGGGCGCCAAGGTTCGATAGCCGGAACCCGTGAGCTCGTGGCTGTCATCCCTTATGTGATCGTCCATCGGATAATCGAAGACCGGGTCAGGATCACCCGCATCTGGCACGCCGCCCAGGACCGTGCCTAACACCCCCTAACGCCAATACCGTTCACTTTGCAATCCGAATGGCAACGTTGAAGTCAACGCGTGTGGT
>CAXTDP010000273.1:0-7407 GCA_964242295.1 uncultured Acetobacteraceae bacterium
CACTTGGCGCGAGCCGGGGTGCAGCATGTGCGTGGCCGCGAATGGCGAGCGGGTGCCGCCGGGCGCGCGGTCGGTCTCGACGTCCAACCGCAACTTCGTCGGGCGGCAGGGACCCGGCGCACGCACCCATCTTGCCAGCCCGGCGATGGCGGCCGCGGCGGCGCTGGCCGGCGCCATCACCGACGTGCGCGGGATTTAGCCCGGTGGACCAGTTCACCGTGCTCGCCGGGGTCGCCGCGCCACTGATGCGTGCCAATGTGGACACCGATACGGTGATCCGGGTCGAGCGACTGACCAACGCCAAGCCGGCCGAGACCGCGCCCTGGCTGTTCGAGGCGTTGCGCTTCGACGCGGCCGGGCGCGAGGACCCGGATTTCGTGCTCAACCAGCCCCAGTTCCGCGATGCGCCGATCCTGCTGGCGGGCGAGAATTTCGGCTGCGGCTCGTCCCGCGAGGGCGCGGTTTGGGCGCTGAAATATTCCGGCATACGATGCATCATCGCGCCGAGCTTCGGTGATATCTTCGCAAACAACTGCTACCAGAACTTCGTGCTGCCGGTGGTGCTGCCGGCCGAACAGGTGGAACGCCTCGCCGCCCAATGTGCCGGCGGCAATACGCACGTGACCGTCGATCTGCGCCGGAGAATGGTGATCGGCCCCCACGGCGAGGAAATGCCGTTCGAGGTGGAGTCGATCAGACGCGAGGCTCTGCTGGAGGGGTTGGACGAGATCGGCCTGACCATGAAGCACGATGCGGCGATTGCGGTGTTCCAGGCGCAGGATCGGGCGACGCGGCCCTGGGTCTGGCAGCCCGGCGGGGCTAATCCGACCGCGTCATCATCCGGCTGAGCCGCAGCATGGCCGTGTTGGCCCCCACCGCAAACACCACGATCAACAGCACCACGGCCGTACTGAGCGCCACGTTGTGCTGGGCCAGCCCGTTGACCAGCAGGAACCCCAGCCCACGCTGGGAGCTAAACATCTCCCCGATCAGGACGCCCAGCAGACTCAACGAAAAGCTGAGCCGCAGCCCGCCCATGATCTGCGGCAGGCAGGCGGGCAGCAGCACCCAGCGCATGGTCTGGCCCGGCGAGAGTCGCAGGGCTCGGGCGGTGCGGGGCAGGGCGGGCGGCAGGGTCTTGATCGCCGCGATCGTAAACAGCGTGACTGGCACCAGGCCGTGCATGACGCCGAACGCCACCTTTGCGCTCATGCCCAGACCGAACAGCAGCAGGACCACGGGATACAGCGTGACTTTCGGGATGGTGTAGAATCCGGCCAGCACCGGCTCCATCACGTCCCCGGCGAAGCGGCGCAGCCCCAGCACGAGTCCCAGCAGCAGGCCACACGCCGCCGACAGAACGAAGGCGAGCAGGAATGCGGTCATCGTCGTCCAGACCTGCCCCCAGAACCCCGTTGTCAGCACCAGTTGGCCGACATAGGCGAAGGTGACCAAAGGGCCGGTGATGGCCATACCCTGGGTCCAACTGCCGACCGCCTGCCACATCAGCAGCAACAGCGCCAACAGCAGCAGGCGATCGATCACCATCGTGCGCGGCTTGCCAGTAGGGACCCTGGCCGTCGTCGTGCTCAATGCCGGGTGTGCCGGCGGGGTGCTCAATGCCGCGTGCGCCGGCGGGCGAGCCGGCCTTCCCAGGTATACAGCACGGCATTGGCCACCACCGCCACCAGCAGCACGAACAGCATCAGCCCATACATCTCCTGGGTTTGGAAGCTCTGGTAGGCGAATGAGATGGCGTAGCCTAGGCCGCTACCGGACAGGATGAACTCGCCCGCTATCACGCCGATCAGCGCGTAGCTGAGCGCCAGTTTCAACCCGCCGAACAACGATGGCATGGCCGCCGGCAGCACCACGGAGACGAAGGTCCGCACCGGGCCAAGCCGCTGCACCCGCGCGACCCGGCGCAGCACCGGCGCGACGCTGTCCAGCCCGGTCAATGTGCTGATCACCATGGCAGGCGCGGCGGACAGCACGCCCAGCACCACCAGCGGCGCCATGCTGAGCCCCAGCAACGCCACCAGCAGCGGGTAGAATACGAACGTCGGCACCGAATAGTAAGATGCCAGCAGTGGATCGACAGCCCGGCGGGCACGCGGCGCCGCGTGCAAAACGGCGCCGAGCACCGTCCCACCGGTCACGGCGCAGAGCCAGGCCAGCGCCACGGTGGTGAAGGTCTGCAGCATCGATTCATTGGCGTTGCCGGACCACAGCACATCGAGCATTGCCGCCGCCATTTCGCTGGGCGGCAGCACCGATTGGGGGTCGATCACGCCCAGCCGGCAAAACGCCTCCAGCACCAGGACAAGGCCAGCCAGCACCGACACCCGGGCGAGTACGACCGCGCCCGATCGCCTCATCCGGCGCGGCCCATCGTACGCAGGGACTCGGCGCGCAGCAAGGTCCAGAGCCGGGCCGTCAACGTGCCAAATCGCGGGTCGGAGACGACGCGGCTGTCACGATCGCGCGGCCACCCCGTCTCCACCACGTCGATGAACATGCCGGGCCGGGCAGACATCACGCCCACCCGATCCGACAGCATCGCCGCCTCGTCCAGCGCATGCGTGATCAGCAGGACGGTGGCGCCGGTTTCCCGCCACAGCCGCAGCAGCTCGTCCCCCATCAACAGCCTAGTCTGCTGGTCCAACGCGCCGAATGGCTCGTCCATTAGGATCAACCGCGGCTGCTGCACCAGGGTGCGGGCGATGCACACGCGCTGGCGCATGCCGCCCGACAGCTGTGCCGGGTAGTGCCCGGCGAATTGCGCGAGCCCCATGAACTGGACGGCCTGGTCCACGCGGCGGTCGATCTCGGCGCGGGGCAGCCCGGAGCGGCGCAGGCCGAAGCCGACATTGTCGCGCACGGTCAGCCAGGCGAAGCTTGAGTCCTCCTGGAACACCACGCCCACGCCGTCGGGCACCTCGCCCCGCACCGGCTTGCCCTCGAAGGTGATCGTGCCCTCACTAGGCAGGCCCAGCCCCGACAGCACGTCCAGCAGGGTGGACTTGCCGCAGCCGGATGGACCCACCACGGAGAAAAATTCTCCCCGGGCAAGGTCGAGGTCGATCGGCCCAAGCGCGTGAACTGGCTGCTTGCCGCCATAGCGCCTCGTCACGCCATTCAGGCTGGCATGCGCCGCGGCCGAGACAGGCTGCGGCATCAGCGTGCGACGCGCTGGTCCGGCGGCAGGAACGAGGAGTCGACGATCTTGGCCCAGTCCGGCGCGTTTTTGAGCTGGCCGGTGATCTGCAACCCCTCGACCATGTGGTTCATGCCCTCGTAGTCGAAGCGCCCATCGCTCCAGTAATCAACCTCGATCAGCTGCTTCATGTGGATGCGGAACAGCGAAGCATTCGGGTTGCTGTAGTCGCGGGCGAGGATGTCGGCCGCCTCGTCCGGATGCTGGCGGAGATAGTCGAGTCCCTCCTTACGGGCCGCGATGATGCCGCGGATCACCTCCGGATGCACGTGGGCGTATTCTACGGTCGTGACGCAGACGGTCTGCATCATGCGGGGCGACATCACGTCCTGCACCCAGAACACCGGCTCGACCAGGCCCGGGCTTTGCGCGTAGGTGAGCGTGTCGCTGAATCCGGCATCTACGGCGCCGCTAGTGACGGCGGACAGGTTGGCGCCCAGATCGCCGGCGGGAAGCAGGCGGACCTGCTGCGGCGTCATCCCGTTGGCCTTGAGCGCCATGAGGATGATCATGTTGGAAACGGAGTTGGGCGCGGTGTAGGCAATGCGCTTGCCCAGTAAGTCCTTGATGCCGTGCAGCGGTGAGCCGGCCTTCGTCACCCACATCTGATCGGCCACGCTCTGCGCTCCCGCCGATACGATCACGAGCTTCTGCCCGGCGTTGATCGCCTGCACGGCAGCGGCCAGCGAGACCTCGCCGAACGGGATGTCGCCGGCAACGGTGTTGCGCACCGCGGTGCCGCCGCCAGGCGCGGTCAGAATGCCGGTAATGTCCACGCCGTGCTGCCTGAAGAAGCCTTTTTCCATCGCGACGGCGTAGGGTGCACCATAGAACTGCCCGCCCCAATGCGTAACCGTAATGGTGTCCGCCCAGGCAATGGCGGGGCTGGCTGCCAGCCCGAGGATCGCGAGGGTGGCCGCGGCGAGGACACGTCGGCCGATTGCCCGTAAGCTCATTCGCATTCCCCGTTCAGCGTCCGTTGCCCGGCGCCGGTTCACGCCGACGGTAACACGGGGCGGAGCGGAGCGGAAACGATCGCTTGCGACTCGTCGGCGATTTCCTCAAGGCTGCGGCCGTTGGTTTCCTCCCGGTAGAACGCCACCAGGCCGGCCTGCACCAGCAGCCCGGCGGCTACCCCGCCCAGCACGAACGGCAGCCCGCCTTCGTTGAATAGCCACACCACCGCAAACGGCACCAGGATGGTGGTGAGCCGCCCGGCGACACTGGTGATGGCGTTGCCGCGCATCCGCACCGCCGTCGGGAACAGCTCCGGAATATAGCCGGCAATCACAATCGAGACTAGGAAGTAGATCAGCGTGAACATGGTGAACCCTAGCGCCACCGCCATCTCCTGGCTGCTCGCCTGGGCAAAGGCGATGCCGATCACGGCGGCGAGCAGGGAGGCGCCAATGATTGCCGGGCGGCGGCCGATGCGGTCGCTCAACAGCCATCCCAAGGCAGCACCTGTCGGCCCGCCAAGCGACATCAGCACAGCCTGCCCCAGCGAGCGGTTGATGGCCATGCCATGCTGCACGAGGAAGGTCGGGACCCAGGCGACGAAACCGTAGATCGCCATGCCGATCGCCGCCTGCATCACGCTGCCGACCAGCGCACGCCGGATGAACGTGCCGCGCGACAGGCCGAATGCGGTCTGCGGCCGTTCCGCCAGTTCCGGTATTGGTAGGCCGATCGGCGCCTCGGCCTCCGCGGCGGCGACCACTGCTTCGGCTTCGGCCAGGCGGCCTTGAGCGGCGAGCCAGCGCGGCGACTCCGGCATGGACTTGCGCAACCAAAGCACAAAAAACGCACCCGCGCCGGCGATCGCGAACATCGGCCGCCAGCCGAATGCCGGGATTACCAGCCAGCTCACCAGCGTGGACGCGAACAGGCCGAAATTGGTCAGCAGCGACAGCAGCGCACCCCAGCGGCCACGATGACTCGGCGGAACGAACTCCAGCAGCGTCGCGTAGCCGATCACGATCTCTGCCCCCAGGCCGATCCCGGTGACAAATCGGGCGGCGATCAGCCACCCCATGCTGGGCGCCAGCGCGGCGGCGAGCGAGGCAGCACCGAACACCGCGAGATTGAACTGGTAGGTGAAGCGCCGTCCGTAACGGTCGCCTAGCCAGCCCGCACCCGCCGCGCCGATCACCATGCCGACGAAGGTGGCGGAGATGAACCGCGCATTCGTCGGGATGTCGGACCAGCCGCTGTGCACCAACTCGCCCAGCACCGAACCGGCCAGGTAGATGTCGAAACTGTCGAAGAACATGCCGGCGCCGATCAGGCCAAGCAACCGCAGGTGAAACGGCAGGATCGGCAACCGGTCGAGCCGCGCCGCGATCATTCGTTCGGCAGTGGTCATGGTTTGGGTTCTCCCCGTCAGACCCGGGCGTCGCTGTTGCCGTGCCGGCGCTCGAACTCGTGCACCGCGGCGAAGCCCATCAGCGCGTTCATCTCGGCGAACGGCAGCAACGGCGCCGGGCCGCCGGTTCCGATCCCCGCCTGCTTGAGGTGACTGTAGGCGCCCTTCAGCGCGGCGGCGGCGGCCAGGAAGCCGGTAGCGGGGAACAGCGCGATGGCAAATCCCAGTCCGGCCAGCTCCGTCGTGTCGAGATAAGGCGTGCGTCCCCCTTCTACCATGTTGGCGAGCAGCAAGGCACCCTTGAACGTCTCCCCGACGCGGCGCAGTTCTTCCAGCGACTCAGGGCTTTCGACGAACAGGATGTCGGCGCCTGCCTCCAGGAACATCTCGCCGCGGCGCAGCGCTTCGTCCATTCCGTGGGCGTAGCGCGCGTCGGTGCGTGCGACTACCAGGAAATCCTTGCTGGGCCGGGCCTCCACCGCCACGCGCACCTTCTGCACCGCGTCGTCCCTAGGGATGACCCGGCGATACTCGGTGTGGCCGCATTTCTTTGGAAATTCCTGGTCCTCCAGCTGGATCCCGGCGGCGCCCGCGGTGGCATAGCCACGCACGGTACGGTCCACGTTCAGCAGGCCACCATAGCCCGTGTCGCCATCGGCGAGGAACGGCACGGAGACCGCCCCGGCGATGCAGCGCACCCGGTCCAGCATCTCGGTGTAGCTGGCCGTTCCCGCATCGGCGGCACCCAGTGCGGACGCCACGCTGCCATAGCCGGTCATGTAAAGCGCGCTGAAACCGAGGCTGTCCGCGACCCGGGCGGAGATGCCGTCGAACACGCCGGGCAACGCTAGGCAGTGCCCCGGCACCAGTACGTCGCGCAACGTCTGCTTGTCTTGCATTCGGTTTCCTCCAGCTTGCCGGCAGCATGGCGCGCCCGCGCAGGGATGAAAAGCCGTGATCGGCTACCCGCCGGGGCGATCCGGTTCTGATCATTTCCTGTATGTGACGGCGGGGAGCGTGGGCGCACTAGTCCTGCCCGTGTCTGGGATCAGGCCACGCGGACGCAGCTTGGGCGTCCCAAGTCCAGCATGCGGTTGAGCGCGTGGACGGCAACGGCCACCTCGGTTACCCCGGCGCTCGTCCCCTTGCGCGCGCAACCCGTCGCCAATCACCTGCTTCCACCCACTCATGGCGGCGTCGGCGTCAGCATAGGCCGCACGGTTGGCCGGGCTGCCGAGCGCATCCGGCAGCACGGCGATCTCCGAGGACATATCCAACAGGTCGGCAAAGCCGTCGCTGAACGACGCTGCATTTTCACCGTGGAATACGATGCGGATCATGGGACACCTGCTTGCGATAGTCGGACGCAGTCAGCCAACGCCGAGCCTGGTATTGCCCAACCCGTCCATGGCGCGCCGCGGACCGGCCTGCCGCAACCGAGCCAGCGCGACGAGGATGCGGCCGACGCTGCCGATCACGGCATACGCGTCGGCCTCCCCGCGCAGGTTCAGCGCATACAGCCCGTCCTGCGGCGCCAGGGCATCCCGGGTGGCGGGGCTGCGTAGGCTAGCGGCGGTGATGCCCCAGCGAAGGTCCCCCGCCCACAGGACGGCGTCGGCCAGGACCGCCTGGGGTGCGCGGTGGAAGGCGCCGATGCCCAGGTGGACGATGCCGGGCTGCACGGCAGCACGGTCATATTCGGGCCGCCGCGAGGTGGCGGTGCATCGCCTCGTCCAACGCGAAGAAGGCGGCGAAGTCAGGTTTCGCCAACGCCGCCTCCTGCCGGGTCACTAGGTCCCGTAGGTGCGCGCCGTCCGCCGGGGTG
>CAXTDP010000274.1:0-7405 GCA_964242295.1 uncultured Acetobacteraceae bacterium
TGGGTTCAGATACAGGTAACGCCGCCAGAGCCGCCTCGGCTCGTGCGCTAAGCGGAATGACCATTCAAGGCCGTTGTCCCGCATCCACCGGGGCGCCATGGGCAGCAGCTTGGCGTGAAAGTCGAACGCCGCGCCGACGGCCAACGTCGGCATGTGCAGCCGGATACGGTTCTCGTAAAGCCAGACCTCCTGGCGCGGGCAACCAAGGCCCACGAACAGCACCTTGGCACCGCTATCCTCGATGGTCCGGGCGATGGCAGCCTGCTCTTCCTCCGTGACGCGCATGAAGCGCGACGGGATCGCCGCCGCCACTTGCAGGCCAGGGAACTGCGCGACAAGGTTCGCGGTTAGGTCGGCCAGCACCTCCGGTCGGCTGCCATAAAAGGCGACCGGCAGTCCTTCGGCCGCGCACATGCGGCACACGCGCAAGGTCAGCTCAGGTCCACACACCGTATCGCGCAGGCCGGCGCCGAACAGCAGGTTCAGCCCCCAGCGTACCGGCTGCCCATCCGGCAGCACAACGTCGAGGGCGTTTAGCCGCTTACGGTGCCCTTTATCCAGCGCGCCGGTCATCACGCCGTGGACTGCCAGCGCGGTCACGGTCAGGCGCTGGCGCGAGACGGCCGCCTCATGGATGGCCTCACAGGCTTCCGAGTAATTTGTGGCATATACGTTGACGCCAAGAAGGGGGTGGCTGCGCACGCTCTGCCCTTTCGCTGCCGAGGGTCAAATTGATTCAAATGGAATTTGAGTAAAGGAATTTCTGATTTAAGAACGACCGGCTGCTAGCACCCTGTCAGCCAACAACATGCTTGCATTGACCGTTCGAGACAAATACTGTTACGTAACCCTGCGTTCCGCAATTACGTTTATTGAGTAGCAGGCTTCAATATTGTTTTAATACTTAAGAACATTATCCTTGCTGCCCAGCGATTGCTTGGTGGTAATTCATTGGAGGTAGGCAGTATGAGCATAGCGATCGTGACCGGGTCCGGCGGGCTTGTCGGGGCAGAGACTGTGCGGTCGTTCAGCGAGCGGGGGATGACCGTCGTCGGTGTGGACAACGACATGCGCCGTTACTTCTTCGGCCAGGAGGCCAGCACGTCCTGGCAGGTGCAGGCGCTGCAGCACAGCCATCCCAAGTACCAGCACGTGAACGCAGACATACGCGACACCGCAGCGATGGATGCGCTGTTCGCGCGTTACGGCAGGGACATCGCCGTCGTCGTCCATTGTGCCGCTCAGCCGTCGCACGACTGGGCGGCGCGCGAGCCGGCGACCGACTTCACGGTCAACGCCAACGGCACGCTCTGCCTGCTGGAAGCCACCCGGAAGCACGCGCCGGACGCGACCTTTATCTTCGTCAGCACCAACAAGGTTTATGGCGACAGGCCCAACCACTTGCCCTTGGTCGAGCTGGAAACGCGCTTCTCCCTATCGCCCGAGCACCCCTGGGCCGAGCACGGCTTCCCCGAGGAGATGTCCATAGACGGCTGCCTGCACAGCCTGTTTGGCGCATCCAAGGTGGCGGCGGACGTGTTGGTGCAGGAGTATGGGCGCTACTTCGGCATGAAAACCGCCTGCTTCCGCGGTGGCTGCCTGACCGGCCCCGGTCATTCCGGCGCCCAACTGCACGGCTTCCTGGCCTACCTAGTGAAGTGCAACGTCACCGGCGCGCCCTACACTGTGTTCGGCTACAAGGGGAAGCAGGTGCGCGACAACATCCATGCGCGCGACCTGGTCGAGGCGTTCTGGTGCTTCTTCCAGCGCCCCGGCTCGGGTGAGGTTTACAACATGGGCGGCGGCACCCACTCAAACTGCTCGATGTCGGAGGCGATCAGCATGACGGAGGCGGTGACCGGACGCCCGATGCGGGTGACGTACAACGACGCAAACCGGGTCGGCGACCACATCTGGTGGATCAGCGACGTCCGCAAGTTCCAAGCCCACTACCCGGAGTGGAAGTACCGCTACGACATCAAGGCGATTATTGAGGACATCGTGGCCGGCCTCAGCGGTAGGATGGACGTGGCGGCCGAATAGCGGCAGGCCCAGCCGGCATCCCTGCGCCGGCCGGACCCAGTTGGCTGCGGCGCGCATCATGTTGCCGCGGCCGCTTCCCGCACGGGAGCCGCACCCTCGGCTGAGTCCACTACCTGGAGATAAAGCGAGGACGGGAAGTGCCGCCCGGCCGGCGGCTCGATTTGCAACCCGTTCTCGTGCGGCTCGGGCCGGTAGTCCGGAAAGATCTCGGACAGCGCCTCCGGCCGGTCGTAGTGGAGCTGGCTCAGGCAGAACAGGATGTTCATCTTCGCATTGTCAATCAGGTATGCATGCAGCAGAGCCGTTTCCATCCATTGGAACACTGAACGGTCGGCGTCGCGCTGGAAGTCATATGGCAGGTAGATGTCGTGAAAGTGGACGATTACGCCGGGCCGTAGGCACGGCAGGATATTGAGCACGATATGGACCACATCGCCGCCAGTTCGGACAGCGTGGGTAGAGTCTATGAACAATAGGTCGCCCGCAGCCAGGCCATCGAACACCTCGAGCTCGACCTCCTGGACCGGCTTGGCGACCAACGCGACGGGGGCAGACCTCAACCAGTTGCTCGGATAAGGCTCGATGCAGGTAATCGAGCACGGGCTGCCCTCCGCAGCGTTGAGCCGGACGGCGTTGAGCATGCAATAGGTCGAAACACCCGAGCCAACCTCAATGATACGGGACGGGCGGGCGCCACGGACGACGCCGTGCAGGGCTTGCGCCTCGATGAAGCCGAAACCTGGCCCATACCCTTTCTCCGTGCCGTGCCGGAACGCTACGTTGCCGCGGTACTCGGGTTCGAACCGGCCGGCCATGCTGCGCAAGGCCGCAAGTTGTCGGTCAGGGTCAGCGTTGACACCGCACAGGTCGGACCGCCGCGCCCAGCGCTCCCGAGTCCTGCGAAGCTCCCGGATGTCGGGAATAGGACTGTAATAGTGCTTCGGCAAGACGACCACGCCCAGCCCGAGCATGGCGGTATGGACTTGCAGAAATGCAGCCTTGCCGAACATACGCAACTGCCTTCGCATCATTTCCCCCGAACTGGTATAATCGGAACTTCAACGGCGACGTGAGGACAAAGGCCGAACGCAGCCTGCCCGGAGAAAAGAGCCATTCTCCACGACGTCGCCTGGCAACGACATCGCCTTTGCAGACGGGGGCCTTGTTGGTTCCATTTGGCCGCGGACTCGGGAACAGAGTTCGTGCCTGCGGTCCCCGGCCAGCCCCCCCACGGCGCCCGGTCCTACTCGACGGTGACGCCGAGAACGGCGCGCTCGAATTTCGGGCCGATGAAAACCGCATCCTCTGCCAGCGACTGCGGGCTACGCCTCAAGACGCCCTGACGGTGATGGTAGTAGAATGGGCCACGCCAGCCATGATGCCACAAGATATGCGTTACAGCGTCGCGCTCGCCGTTCTCGATGACGCAGGCCACGGCTTCCATGAGGCAGGCGCCCGCCCCTTCCAGCACCTGCGTTTCATGCCCCTCAACATCCAACTTGATCATGCTGGGCAGGCCGCCGGTCCGGCGGCAAATGCTGTCGAGGGTGTCCACCTCAACCACGATCGTGCCGTCCAGCCCGTTTCCGTCACCGATCACCCGGTTCATCGGGTCGGCGCCGTTGTTAGTCATCCGCAAGGTGCCGGGCCGGGCCGAGGCGCCCATGTTGACGGTGGTGACGTTGGCCCGGCCGTTCAGCTCCAGGTTCCTCCGCAGCTTGCCATAGGCAGCCGGATTGGGTTCCAGGCTAACGACGGTGACGGCCGGGTCCTCCGAAGCGATCAGCGTATAAGAGCCGATGTTGGCGCCTACGTCGGCGAACCGCCCGCCACCCTGCAGAACCCGCTGCGCCAGGTGCATGTTGTTGTAGTCATACATCCCCAGCATGTTCACCATGCTGATGACGCCGCCAGGCTCGTCGTCCATGATCAGCGACTGCGACAGGCGAAGACGCGCCGGCCGGGGAAAACCGAACTTGCGGGCCTGCCAATACAGGTGCCGGCAGAGCGCGATCGGTCGGTTGGCGTGCTCGCTGCGGTGAATGATGGACAGGGAATTGGCAAACTGGCGCATGCTCATAGTTGGCTCGCAGGGTGTAAGGGCGGCGGAACGGTGTCGCGGCGCGACAAGGCCAGCACGCAGAAGATTGCCAGCGACAGCACGGTGGGGGTGCTGCCAAATGCCCCGGCGACCGTGACGCCCCAGACAAGCATCAGTATGGTGAACAGATCCCGGCGCGCGTCCGGCGCCCGGACGAGGTCCGTCAGCATCTTGAAAATCATGCCCAGCAGCGGAACCGTGCCGATCACGCCCACGGCCAGCAAGTTCTGCAGCAGCATGTTGTGCGCTTCGTCCACCTTCAGGCCGGGTAGGCCGTCGAACTCCGGCAGAATGAACTTGCTGGAGTTGTAGCCGTAGCCGATCCAGGGACTCAGCACGATCTTGGACCAGGCGAACTCCCAGATCTCGGTCCGCCCTGTCAGGGTGAAAAGCTCGGTCGGGTCGCCGGACCGGCTCAGTCCCCCCGACAGGCTCAGCAGGTCCCGCAACTGGATGCTCAGCGCAAGCAGCGCCAGCACAGCCGCCCCGAGCGCCGTGCTGCCCCATAGCCAGACTGAGCGCCGCAGGATAACGGCGATGATCCCAGCCAGCACGGCCCCCAGCGCGGTGCGGCTGTCGGCCACGAGCAGGGTGACAAGCCCGACGCTGCCCAGCGTTGCCGCGGCGACCCACCCGACGTGGCCGCGATACCACAGCAGGAACACCAGCGCGGTATATACGGCTAAGCCGTTGCCCAGCGCGTTCGGCTGCCCGGCCAGGCCGCACATGCGTTCCACCACTGTTCCGTGCGACGTGATGAACAGGGACCGTCCGACCTCGGGCAGGGCGAAGTAGGCAACCCATCCGGCCAGCACGAACGCCAGCAGCGCCAACACGAAGGTCAGCATGATTTCCTTCTCGCTCACGGTCACTGCCAGTGCCGCAGCGAACAGCCCCATGGACGCGAAGCCGAACGCTGTGGCGAAGCTGAATACCGGAGCCGCGGAGTAAAGCGACGAGAACATGGCGTAGGCCAGGTAGGCCATCAGCCACCCCATGGCGCCGCCCCGCAGCAGCGGCAAGGAGCGCGGCAGGGTGCAGACTCCGATGGTGCCGGCGCCGGCCCACAGCGCGAACTTCATCGCGTTCTGCCAGTCAAGCCCGACCTCCCCAGGATCACGCACGCGGAACAGGGCGTCGTTGACGAACACCAGAACGACGAGGAAGACGAGCATCGCTGGCGCGCTGCCGGCACAGGCCAGCATAAACACCCATCCCGCCGCCGCTGCGACCACCAGTCCCAGCGGCAGCAGCGCGTAGGCATCCGCGTCCCGCCCCAGGCGCAGCGACAGCAGGATCACCGCCGCCATCGCCAGCACCCCTGCGGTGACGATTCCCGCGTCCCGCAGCCCGGTGCGGTCGAGTGTTCCAAGCGAGCCGGCGCGGATCATGCCGTTGCCAGGTGTCCCGGCAACTGCACCGGCGTGCCCGTGCTCAGCAGGCGCTCGAAGTAGCGGATCGTGCGCGTCAGGCCCTCGGTCAGCGGGACTTTTGGCTCCCAATCCAATAGCGACCGGGCCAGCGTGATATCGGGGCACCGCTGCAACGGGTCGTCCTGCGGCAAGGGCCGGAACACCAATCGGGACGGCGACCCTGTCAGGTCAATGATCCGCTCGGCCAGTTCTCGCACCGAGATTTCGTGCGGGTTGCCCAGGTTCACCGGCCCGGTCACTCCATCCCCGGTCGCCATCAGCCGGATGAACCCGTCAATCAGGTCGTCCACGAAGCAGAAGGCCCGCGTTTGGCTGCCGTCGCCAAACAGGGTGATTTCCTCCCCCAACAGCGCTTGGACGATGAAGCTGCTGACCACCCGGCCGTCGTTGGGATGCATGCGCGGGCCGTAGGTGTTGAAGATGCGCGCAACCTTGATCGGTATCCCGTGCTGGCGCTGGTAGTCGAAGAACAGGGTCTCGGCGCACCGCTTGCCCTCGTCGTAGCAGGCGCGGGGTCCCAGCGGGTTGACGTTGCCGCGGTAGTGCTCGGTTTGCGGGTGCTCGGTTGGGTCGCCGTAAACCTCGCTGGTGGAGGACTGGAAAACCTTGGCCTTGATGCGCTTGGCAAGGCCCAGCATGTTGATTGCGCCGATCACGCTGGTCTTGGTCGTTTGCACCGGGTCGAACTGATAGTGCACAGGGGACGCCGGGCAAGCCAGGTTGTAGATCTGGTCCACCTCGACATACAGCGGGAAGGTCACGTCATGGCGCATCAGCTCGAACCGGCTGTCGTCCAGAAGGTGCGCGACGTTGTCCCGTCGGCCAGTGAAGAAGTTGTCAACACACAGTACGTCGTTCCCGTCGGCCAGCAGCCGCTCGCACAGGTGCGATCCAAGGAAGCCGGCGCCGCCAGTCACCAGCGTCCTTTGCCGTGTCGTCCGCATCCCAACCTCCAGAAATTTATCCAACGTAAAGCATAAGCGTAACGAGGGGCGAAGGCATAGGCTATATGGAGTAAACCCAGACAACGACGCCCGTCATTCGGTCAGCACCTCGTATTCCTGCAACACGACCTCTGCGCCCTGCATCCCGATGCGGCACCCGGGCAGGCGGTCGCTGAGGCGGCCGAGCTGCACGGTGTTCCGACTGTGCCCGCGGCAGGGATACTGCAGGTTGGCCCCCTCGTGCCCGCCGACGACGGCGCCCACAGGCACTGCGCCGCCATTGCTGACCCGCCAGCGCGGCACCAGAAGCTCGAACCGGCTTTCCACCTGCTCCTGCCCATCGAGCGGCACGCTGCACCCGGGCGAGGACGCCTTGACCTTTCCCACAAGCGTGCCCCGCACCGTCGAGGCGCGGCAGACGAAGAAAAGCTCTCCCCCTTCTTCGCCGCCCACGACGGCCCCTTCGGTCAAGACAAGCGGCAGGCCGGCACCCCAGGTCATCCACGGCGCCGACTGCAAGACCGAGAAGTTCTCCGACGCAATGACCCGACCACCAAATCCAAAGCTGCACGTCTTGCCAGACGCCGTCCAGGACCCCGGATGCAAGCCGCCCTGGTAGCTGACCCGGCACGGCGATACCGTGCGCGACGCGAAAGGCTTGCCAGCAGGGCTGTCCGCCACCTCGCCCCCCGCCAGCGCGCCCATCAGCAGCCCCTCTGAATTGTCCGCCCAGGACGGGCTGAGCACCTCGAATGGCGCGACCTCGACCTCTTTGCCGTTGTAGCCGATGTGGCAGCCTGCGAAGTCGCTGCGGTAGCGGCCGACTAGCATTCCGCCGGCGTAGGCGGCTCGGCACGAGTATAACGGCAGCCCACTCTCCGAGC
>CAXTDP010000275.1:0-7379 GCA_964242295.1 uncultured Acetobacteraceae bacterium
GCTCCTGGTGACCTCCGCCGCCTATCGCCAGTCCGCCGCCGCGACCCCCCAGGCCGCCCGCGTCAGCAGCGCCCGCCGGGCTACCCGGCGCAGCGCGTCGGCGACCAACACCAGGACGGCGCATTTCAGGCCGAAGAACGCCGCGGCGACGGCGGGGATGGCGCCATAGCCCGTGTAGAGCAGGGAAAGCGCCAGCATGACCGCGGCGCCGGGCAGGATGAACAGCAGCCCCGCCACCAGCCCGCCGCGCACGCCGTGCATCAGCCAGCCGAGATAGGCGGCAAGCTGCATCGCCTCCGGCCCCGGTAGCAAGGTGCAGAAGTTGAGGGCGTGCAGGAAGCGGTGGTCGGACACCCAGGCCCGTTGCTCGACGGCCTCGCGGTGCAGCAACGCGATCTGCGCCGCCGGGCCGCCGAAGGACAGGCAGCCGATGCGCGCCCAGACGGCGGTGGCTTCCCGCAGCGTGGGCAACACTGGCGGCGGATGGGTGCTGGAGGCGGCGGCGGCGTCCAGGCTGGTGCTCATGCCGCGGCCTCCGTCACCCGCGGCGCCGGCGCCGGCCAGTTGTGGGTTTCGGCGGCGGCGTCGCGGGCCCAGCGGTAGAACACGTCATACAGCACCAGCCCGGCGTCGAGCTGCTGCAGGTCGTCCCGGTACATGCGCGATAGGCCGAGCGAGGCCGCCAGCAGCCCGGCTGCTTCTGGCACCAGGCCGGGCTGGGCGGTGTCGGCGCCGCGAACGATCAGGGCCAGGCGGTCCAAGGCCGGGGTATGCAGGCCGAACTCGTCCAGCATGGTGTCAAAGGTGCAGCAGGGGCCGCGATGGCTCCAGAATACGCCCTCGACGTCGAAGGGAGCGGCGGCGAAGCGCTCGGCGACGGCGGGAACCTCGGCCGGCGCCACGAAAAGGAACACGGCGCTGGGGTCCAGGAAGCGGCGGATCAGCCAGGGGCAGGCGATGCGGTCCACCTTGGGGCGCGCACGCGTGACCCAGACGGTGCGGCCTCCGGCGTCGCGGGGCGGCATGGCATCAGCGCGCATGAGGGGATTGCCGGCAGCGGCCCAGGCCTCGAAGCCGCCTTCGAGGACCTCTGCCCGGGCGCCGGCGTGGCGGAGCCAGGCTGCGACGCCTTGGCTGAGCTTCAGGCCGCGCTGACAGGTGACGACGACGTTGCGGTTGGCATAATCGGCGGCCCATTTGGGAGCGGCCTGCCAACTGCGGCGGACGGCGCCGGGCAGCAAACGGGGGTCTGCGGCGAAGTCGTCGTCCGTCCGGACATCCAGCAGGACGGGGGTGTCGGGAAGGCCGATCAGGCGGGCCAGTTGAACTGAAGTGATGCTGTCTGGGGATGGCATAGACGTCCACTCCGCGTTGGAGCATTGGACGCGATGCTTGGGCCGAGGCCTCACGGGGCGACCGCGGATTGCCCCTTGGACGGCAGGTGCCACCCGTTAGGCAGCGGTGTCAAGCGGAATTGCTTGCTGCTCTCCTGTCCCTTCGGGAAGGAAGTCAGGACGCTGTTGTCAGAAGAACACCGGCTTCACGATCACCATGATGACGGCGGCCACCATCAGCACCGTCGGCACCTCGTTGGCGACCCGGTAATACCGGTGCGGCTTGGCGTTGCGGTCCTCCAGGAACTGTCGGCGCCACTTGCCGGCGGCACCCTGGAAGCCGGTCATCAGCAGGACCATGCCGAACTTCACATGCCACCAGTTGAAGCCGGACCAGTCCACGATGCCCGGCGTTAGCACCAGCAGCGCGCCAAAGAACCAAGTGGACAGCATCGCCGGCAGCATGATCTGCTTGAGCAGGCGGCGCTCCATCACCTTGAACCGTTCGCTTTCGACGGAGCCGCGCGGCAGGTCGCAGTGATACACGAACAAGCGCGGCAGGTAGAAGATGCCAGCCATCCAGGCGATTACGCTGATGACGTGCAGCGCCTTGGTCCAGGGATAAACATACGCGAGTGCCGCGATGGTCATAGGTGCAAGGCCATGCAGTGCGGCTCAGGCCGCAGCGCGCATGGCGGCGCGGAACAGCGCCGGGCACTCGGACAGAGAGTGGATCGGGTGGGCGCCGGCGGCAAGCACGGCGGCACCGTCGCCGTGCGGGTCCAGGCCCAGGACGGCCATGCCGGCGGCGCGGGCGGCAGCTATGCCGGGGAAGCTGTCCTCCACCACGATGCAGGCAGCGGGAGGAACGCCCTCGGCGGCGGCGGCGGCCAGGAACACGTCGGGCGCGGGCTTGCCGCGGGGCACGTCGCGGGCGCTGTGCAGGCGGCCCTCGACGAGGGGGATCAAGCCGGTGCGGGCGAACTTCGCTGCCATCTCCTCGTGCGAGGAGTTGGACGCGACGCGGTAGGGCAGGCCCAGGGCGGAGGTGGCACGCAGGGTTTCAGCGGCGCCGGGCATGAGTTCGAGGTCGCGGCCGAGGGTCTCGATCAACTGGGCGCGCACATGCTCCACCCAGCCCGGCGGCACCGGGTGGCCGGTCTGCGCCTCCAGCAGCGGCGGCATGTCGGACAGGCGGATGCCGGTGAACAGTTGCAGGGCCTCGTTGGGCGTCATGGCCCAGCCGAGCCGGGTGCATTCGGCGGCAGTGACGCGGGCGGACGGGCCTTCGCTGTCCACCAGCACCCCGTCGCAGTCCCAGATGACAAGGCGCAACGGCTGGGGCGTCAAGCGACTTCGCCCAGGACGCGCTCCGCCGCTGGGACCTTGGCGCCGGCGCGGGCATGCGGGCAGTCCTTGAAGGGCTTGGGGCAGGTACGCCCGCCGACGAAGCTGCACAGGCCGGGGCCGCGGCCCATTGACGCCCGGACCAGCTCGGCTAGGGCCTCGATGAAGCCGGGGTCGCTGTTCTGGGCGGGGCAGCGGAAGTAGCCGGGGACGCCCTCCTTCTCCGCCAGCTCCCGGTATTCCACGTCCAATTCCACGAGGGTTTCCGAGTGCTCCGACACGAAGGCAATCGGCACGACCAGGACGGCGGTCTTGTCGTGGGCGGCGCGCTCGATCTGGGCTTCGGTGCTGGGGTCAATCCACTTCTGCGGCGTGGCACGGGATTGGAAGCAGGTGATGTAGTCTAAGCCGGGCATGTCGAGGGCGCGTACGACGCCGGCCACCGTGCGCTCGACCTGGAACTGGTAGGGGTCACCCGCTTTGACGATGCTTTCCGGCAAGCCGTGGGCGCTGAACAGGATACGCAGCGGGATGGCAGGGTCCAGCTCAGCGCGGGCCTTGTCATAGCTGCGCCGGACCTCGGCGGCGGTGGCGCGCAGGTAGCCGGGGTCGCTGTGGTAGCAGCACAGGGTCGTCACCGGCTTCATCAGCCCAGCCTGCGCCGCAGCCTCACGCCAGGCGGACAGGCTGCTGCCGGTCGTGGTGGTGGAATACTGCGGGTAGAGCGGGACCAGCACGACCTCGTCCGGGTTCCAAGCCTTCACCTCGCGAGCCGTGGCGAGGCTGAAGGGGTGCCAATAGCGCATGGCGACGAAGCACTTGGCATGGAGGTCGGGAAGGGCGGCCTCCAGCGCGGTGGCCTGGTCCAGGGTGAGTTCCAGCAGCGGGGACTTGCCGCCGAGGATGGCGTAGTTAGCGCTGGCGGCCTTGGTCCGGGCATAAGCGATGACGCGGGCAAGCACGGGCCGGACGAAGAACGGCACCCGCAGGATGGCGGGATCCTTGAACAGGTTGACCAGGAAGGGCCGGACGGATGCTGGCTTGTCCGGGCCGCCCAGGTTGAACAGGACGATGGCGACTTTGGGCTTGTGCATGATGCTCAAGGTGGCCAATCCGGAGGCGAGGTCAAGCAGTCGTATCGTAGGGTCTATGCTGCCCGCACCTGCGCCACCAGCGCCGCCACATGCTCCGGCGGAGTCTGCGGCACGATCCCATGGCCGAGGTTGAAGATGTGCGGCCGTCCCCGCACCGCATCCAGCACCCCTTGCGCCTCGGCATGCAGCGCAGCACCGCCCGCGACCAGGGCCAGGGGGTCCAGGTTGCCCTGGGTGGTAACGTGGCCCGGCACCAGCCCGGTGGCGACGTGCAGTTCCGCCCCGGTGTCCAGCGCCACCGCATCCACCCCCGTCGCCGCGGCATAGGCGCCGATCTGGACGCCAGCCAGCCGTGGGAAGCCGATGATCGGCAGGCCGGGATGGCGGTCCCGCAACGCCTGCACGATGCGCCGGGTCGGCTCGGTGACGTAGCGGGCGAACAGCAGCGGCGACAGCACGCCGGCCCAGGAGTCGAACAGCATGATGGCGTCGGCGCCGGCGTCCACCTGGGCGGAGGTGTATTCGACGGTCGAGTCCACCAGCACGTCAATCAGGTTGCCGAACAGCGCGGGGTCGCCGTGCGCCATGCCGCGGATGCGGGCGAAGTCCTTGGAGCCACCGCCCTCCACCATGTAGCAGGCGACGGTGAAGGGGCTGCCGGCGAAGCCGATCAGCGCCGTCCCTTCGTCCAGCCCGGCCTTCGTGCGCTGCACGGTTTCCAGGATCGGGGCGATGGCCGCCCCGACTCTCGACGGGTCGAGCGCTGCGACCTGGCTGGCCTCGGTGAGCCGCGGCAGCACCGGGCCTTCGCCTTCCTTGAACGCGAGTCCGTAACCCAGTGCCCAGGGCAGCATCAGGATATCGCTGAACAGGATGGCAGCGTCGAAGCCGTAGCGGCGGATCGGCTGCAGCGTCACCTCCGACGCCAGCCGCGGCGTCGTGCACAGGCTGATGAAGTCTCCGGCCTGTTGCCGCAGCTCGCGGTATTCCGGCAGGTAGCGCCCGGCCTGGCGCATCAGCCACATCGGCGGGGGCCAGACGGCCTCGCCCTTCAGGACGTGCAGCAGCGGCTTGGTCATCGGCGGCATGCGCCCTTCCTTAAAGAGAAGATAAGATTCTTAGAATGGTAGTGGGAGTCGTAGAGGGTGTGAGTCATGTGGTACCCGGTTCTCCCCGAGTTATCCACCATCTGTCCAGTCCCTTGAACTCTGGCAAGCCATTGATTCCGGCTGCGGGTCAACGGGGTACCCGCGACTCGTACAGGTTGCAGGCGCGTACTATCCCCCGTACCAGGATTCCGGCATGTTGTCCCCGCTGACCCACCCGGCCCGCGCGCCGCAAACACGGGACTCGGGGTTATCCCCGACTCACACGTCAACCGTGAGTCATGCCGGAGGACGCCCATGAACCTGCACTTGGTTTCGGACGCAACGGGAGAGACGCTGAACAGCATCGCCCGTGCCACGGTCTCGCAGTTCGAGCAGCCGGAGATCATCTATCATCGCTGGAGCCTGATCCGGACCCGCTTCCAACTGCACCGCGTGCTGGAGGGGATCGAGGCGGAACCGGGGCCGGTGCTGTCCACCGTCATTGACAAGGCGCTGCGCAACGACCTGGAAACCACCTGCCTGCGCCTGGGGGTGCAGGTCGTGAACGTGCTGGACCCGGCAATGGAGATGCTGCAGGCGCATATAGGCACCCAGGCGCAGTCGCGGCCGGGGCGCCAGTATGTGCTGGACGCCGACTACTTCCGGCGGATTGACGCCATGCACTACGTGCTGGCGCATGACGACGGCCAGGCGCAGGCGGGGATCGCCGAGGCGGACGTCGTGATGGTGGGCGTGTCGCGCAGCAGCAAGACCCCGACCTCGTTCTATCTGGCGAACCGCGGGATCAAGGCGGCGAACGTGCCGCTGGTGCCGGGCACGCCAGACCCGCCGGGGCTGGAGGCGCCGGTGTGCCCGGTGATCGGGTTGACCTTGGACCCGCAGGCGTTGATCGAGATACGCCGCCACCGGCTGAAGCTGATCGCTGCCGGCAACGACACCGGCAAGGTGCGGCAGGACGTGAGCGAATACGTGGACGTCGAGGCGGTCAAGGCCGAGCTGCTATGGGCGCGGCGGCTGTGCACCCGGCGCGGCTGGCCCGTCATTGACGTGACCCGGCGGTCCATCGAGGAAACCGCCGCCACGGTGCTGCAATTGATGGACGCCTGGCATGACCGGCGCCGCAAGGAAGCGCGTGTGGCAACAGCGCCAGCTCCGGTGCCCCTGGCTCCCACGTCGCCAACGCCCACGTCGCCAGCCCCGGCGCCGCAGGCCCATGCGCCAGGCTGAGCAGCCTCGGCTGGTGCTCGCCAGCCAGAGTGCGGCGCGCGCCGGGCTGATGCAGGCGGCCGGGCTGCAATTCGAGGCGCGTCCGGCGCGGGTGGACGAGGCGGCGGTGAAGGAGGCGTGCCTGGCGGAAGGGCTGGATGCGTCCGAGGCCGCGTCAACCCTGGCGGAAATGAAGGCGGCGCGGATACGGGACCCCGATGCATTGGTGATCGGGGCGGATCAGCTCCTGGTATGCGAGGGCGCCTGGTTCGACAAGCCGGCGGATTTGGTCGAGGCACGGGCGCAGTTGCAAGCGTTGCGTGGGCACAAGCACACCTTGGTTACAGCCGTAGTGTGCCAGCGCGGGGGACAAACGGTGTGGCATCACGTCGCGGTCCCCGCGCTGACGATGCGCCGGTTCAGCGACGCCGTATTGGACGATTACCTAGCCACGGAAGGTGAGATATTGCTGTCCTGCGTCGGTGCCTACCGCATCGAGGGGGCGGGCATACACCTATTTGACCGGATCAAGGGTGAATATGGTGCCATCCTGGGGCTCCCCATGCTGCCGCTGCTGGGGTTCCTGCGGCAGCATGGGGTGCTGGCTACTTAAGGGTGAGCTGGATGCCATCAGCAGAGCCGGACAGGCGGGCACCGCGGGTCACGTTGTCTATCCGCAACTGCACGCCAGCGCTATTGATCAGGACTTGCCCGGCAAGGCCACGGCCCGCCGTCGCCTCGCCGGTCGACGCGGCGTAGGTGCCTGAGAAGTCCGCGACCTTCTTGAGATTATAGACCCGGCCACGGCCATTCAGGCGGCTGAAGCCGACATCGGCGACCGTGATGCCCTTGACCTCGAACGGATAGCGGTGGCCGTTGAAGGTCAGGATGCCATCACCCCAAGTAAAGCCGACACCGACGGCGGCGGCCTTCGCCTGCAAGCTCACGGTGCCGGAGGGCCGGCCTGGAGCACCGGGGTCCCGGGCCGCCGCCGCCGGAGTGGCCCAGGCCAGGGCGGAGGCGAGAAGAACGGGTAGCGCCCGGCGGAAAACTGGAGTCATTGGGATGGAGGTCATGCAGCGTCTCCTGATGCAGTAGCCAACGATGTAGTAGCAGGGGGAAACGCGGTAGGGCAGGGCTGGTTCAGTGAACGGATGGGGCTTGATCCCTGGCGCGAGCCGGGTGTAAGGACGCGCCTTCCCAAGCGGGGCCGCGGCGCGGCTCCTGCATCGGCGGGGCCGTAGCTCAGTTGGGAGAGCGCCTGAATGGCATTCAGGAGGTCAGGGGTT
>CAXTDP010000276.1:0-7371 GCA_964242295.1 uncultured Acetobacteraceae bacterium
CCAACCAGCCCCGTGGCCACTCATCCCGCTAAAACTTTGTCCCTAGACCCTAGATCGGAATAACCGGCGCTGATGCCGGCACCCTATAAGGACGGCCCGCAATGACCATCGCCAGCCCACAGCTCCCGGCGTCCGTGCCGGGTGCAAATACCCTCAAACCGCTGATGCCCTATGACCGCATCTCAGACGGTCGGATGGGTCCGGCGCGGTGGTGGCTCGAACGCCTGGTAAATGTGCAAGTGCCCTGGCTGACGGTCTATTACTTCACGTATGGCCTGGTGCTGGCGAGGTGCTCCGTCCCGTCCGCCGTCTTGACCCAGAAGTAGTAGGTGCCGGACGGTAAGGCATCGACGTTGTTCGTGCCGCCGCGGAAGCTGATCCAATCCCCGGCTTGGTTGTTGTAGTAGGCCGTAGCGCCGTAGCAGGTCGCTGGAGCCGCCGCGCCGCCCTCGCAGCTCGGAGGTGTCGTTTTGGACGTGGAAAGCCCGATCATGTTCAGCGAGCTTGCTTCCGGGTGAGTGTCGGCGGGGTTGGAAGGGTTGATCCAGAGAATCTTGACTGCGAGATTATGCGGCGCGTTGGCATCAACCCGCGCCTTGCTGATGTCGTATTTCGCAGAACCGACTGGGGCGAACGGTTGGCCGGTGTTGCCAGCATAAGCGTTGGTCGTGCTGGCGAGGAAATTTTGCGGGTTGGCGACGTTGCCGTTCCAAATGCTAAGCTGCTGAATGACCGGGGCCCAGCCGTCAACACCCAGCCCGTCGTTCTCGGTGACGCTGCTGGCCCCCCGCGAGAAGCCGGGCACCGCCGCATTCTGGATCATCAACTGCATCCCGACGTATTTCAGGATGCCGTTTTCCATATAGTTCACGCCCGTCGTGTGGTCCTGGTAGCCGGAAATCACCAGCTTGCCGTCCACGAACAGGTTCATCGTGTCATCGGGGCGCCAATCGAACACGAGATCATGGAAATCGGCCGTCTGGTCTATCGGCAATTCCTCGTAATCCGGCCCGGCATTCAGGTGCGTCACGTAACCATTGCTGTTCGCCCCATAGCTCAGGTGCGGGAACTTGCCTCGCTCCCAAATCGAGCCGTAGATGTCGGGGTAGCCGTAATTGATCTGCTTGCCGGTCGCGGTTCCTAAGCTGAAACGGGAGTAGTTGTCGTCTATGTCAATTTCCTGGCATTTGCCGAATGTCGTGTAGCTGCTCTGGCCGCAGTTGTGCATCACGGCCTTGGCGGCATCCGACCACAGGGAGGTCGTGCCAACCGGGGGAATGCCCTGGTTGATCGAAAATAGCCAAGTTGATGCCCAAGAGTGGTCGCCCTTGGGCGTCTTGCGGCGCAGCTTAATAGTCATGCCGGGCCGGATCGGAAGCTGGGAAAGAATGACCCCGGCAGCGTAGATCCGTCCAGGGCCGCAATTCGTATGGTTTGCACTGCACGCAGCCCGCAGGTGCAGCCCATCCGAGGCTACAACATGCAAGTTGTTCGGGGACGAAGGCGGGTAGGTCCGCAACACCGCATTGAAAGTGCTGTTGTTGCTCTGGCCAGTGTCCATCGGGCTGCCGATGGCCTGGTCAAGGTTCCCCTCCATCGTCGTGGTGAAGAAGGTGTCGTAAACCTGCTGCGTCGTGGTGATGTTGGCCTTTGGAGTGGCAGTGCCGAAGATCGCACCGAACTGCTGCGTCGCACCGGCCTCCATCGCCAGCCCGTCGCCGATAACGATGTTGCTGTTCGTCGGCAGCGGGACGCCGTTGCCGCCCGCCTTCGGCAAGTTTACCGTCGTCAGGAAGTCGCCTTGCGGGTCAATGATGGGGGCGCCCGTAGGCCGGGTATGTAGACGGTACGGGCTGATGGTCTGGCCAAGAGCCGCGGTGGCGATCAACGCCAGCAGCGCACCGATGATTTTGCGACGCATATTATGCCTCCGGCAGCGCAGGAAGTTAGACGTCTTGCGACCCTCCTGCAGCCCGCGCTGGTAGGACAGGAAGGCCTCGCTTTGCATGAAGAACAGCGAGAAGGCCGACAGACCAATGTCCGAAGTGTCTGGAGAACCTGCATAGCCACCTTGGACCATGCCGGACGGCGCAGCGCCACCGGTCTCCTCAGCTATCAATTAGAATTGCTGACAGACTTAGAAGATGCTTGACGCCGTGCCTGTGTTTGCAGCACATGACGTGCTGGTCTTGATGGCAGGGTCAACACGAATGAGCATCCTGGCGATATCCGCCGTCCTCGCGCTCGCTGCTGACCATCAGTGGGGTGCTGTAATTCGGCATGCAATTTTGGGTTCTCCCGCACTTCCCGCGCTGTCGTTTCGGGGTGGGATGAGTAAGTGAGAGGGGCACTGCAGCCCCTTGTTGAAGGTCTTCGTTGCCCACGCGCGTATTACACCTGATCCCTGCCAGCCTCGCCGTCATGGAGGTCGTGTCCACAGCCGATCATTTCGTCATTACATCCAGCCCGTGTCAGCCGTCGACCGTTTGCCTCGCCTGCGCCCAGGTGTCCCAGCGGCTTCACGGCCGCTACCAGCGCACCCTTGCTGACCTGCCCTGGCAAGGCAGTCCAGTGGCGCTGCAGGTCGCGGCCCGGCGTTTCCGCTGCGTGAACCTCTCTTGCACCCACCAAATCTTCGCCGAACGCCTGGCCGGGGTTGCGGACGAGCCAAAGTTTCACGCCGAATCACACTCGACGTGGCTTCCAGCAAGTGGCGGATGGAGTCGTTCGTGAACCCGGCTTTCGTCATGGTATGCTCCGAGCAGCACTACGATGAAGTGCAACTAAAGTTAGAATTGTTCTAACGATTTGCTATTCGACAGCCTTCATAAATGAAACCTATGAGCAACGGAAAACCCGTGTTGTCCATTATAGCGGATGTAAGCCAATGAGCGTGGTTTTGAAGTTCCTGGAGTTAAATCGGTGTCTGTCGCGCCGATGGACACCAGATCACGTGCATGAGGCTAACGTGTTCGGTGTCTACCGAAAGTTGGGCACTATTGTACTATCACATCCGAAAGTCTCTGCTGTCGTAGATGTTGGAGCGGGAAAGCAATGGCAGTTTCCTGTCTATTACAAGGATTGGTATGGAATCAACCTAATTGGCTTGGATATTGATGGCGATGAAATGTCCGGGAATGATGCACTTGATAGACGGATTGTTTGTAACGTGGTGGATGGCATCCCTCTTCCCGACGACTCCGTTGATCTGGTGATGGTTCATTCTGGTATCGAGCATTTCAAAGACAATGAGCAATTCTTGCATAATGCTTTTCGTATCTTGAGGCCAGGTGGCCTGATCCTGGCGCAGTTTCCAGGGAGATATGCACCTTTCGCCATTGCAAATCGGATATTCCCGAGTTGGATAGCAAAACGCCTTCTAAAGATTTCCATGAGAGACACGGATGACCTGGGGTTCAAGGCATATTATGACAGGACGAATTACCGGGCTTTCAGTGCATTAGCCACTCACGTCGGATTTGATGAAATTTACTACACACCTGGGTATTTCAGCAGCAGTTACTTTGAGTTTTTCAGCCCTTTGTATGCTCTGTCCTACACGTATGACATGGTGCGATACGGTCTTGGCATTAGAGCCATTGCGTCCTACAACTTATTCCTTCTCCGAAAGCCGACGATTGAACCAGAAACTGAGCCATTCCGGCTTTATGCTTGGAAGTGAACTGGGCAACGTGCTGGTGATGCAATAACCTCAGCCATCCGCAACAAAATGCAGGCTATGGACGCCCAGAGGCGACGCACGTTGACAGATTCTTCCAATTTGCCGTCTGGTGCGGCTCATCATTGCGGAACGAACGACGTTCGTTCCGCAATGAACTATCGTGTTCGCCAACTGGTTGACAGAACCCGCATCTCATACGTTTGCCCTGGGTGACAGAGGTGTTGGGTCTGGGCCCACAGGGCGATCACGGCAGCGATCAACAAACCCACAAGCGGCAGAAGCAGGAACAATAGCACCAAGTCGAGAAGCGCCCTTATGGCATATCTAAGCGAATTGCCGGCACCAAGCGGCCAGAAATCGAGGACACGTTGACGACCGGCAAGCATCGCGCCGAACGCGCTAGCGATCCAAATCCGGCGGGTTCCCCATCCATCTGTCGGCTGATGCCGGGAAACTGGGTCTGTGCTTAGATTGATCACTGGCGGGCAAACGCCTTAATATTCTGGTGCCCAGATGCCACACGGAAGTAGGCCGTTGACGACACCCTGTCCATGCTGCACCGCAGCAACGCAGAGTACATCTTATGGAGTTACGTGGGGGTGTAATCCAACTGTCAACGATGTAAACGCTGAGGCGAAGGCAGTTGCTCCTCGACGCAGCGGACATCAGTACCTTGAGGTGTCAACCAAACAGGTGGCCGATGCACCTCCAGCGTCTTCTGGCTGCGCAACATGTCGACCAGCATGGAATGCACGTGCCACAGCACGTCGGTCTGCGCCCAATCTGCCAAGCGACGTCGCAAGGTGGATCCGCTCAAGCTAATCTCAGCCGCCCGCAGCCCCTTCCACGGCGTGGCGTGATAGGGATCATCACTGGCCGGGATCGGCCGCAGCGCAAGTTCGACAGTAACTGAGTAGGTCAAGAACATTGATACTCATTTTGAAGTGCGCCGCCCGGGTCAGGGTCTATCTTTACTCCTGCCCGCGACGTAGTTCGCCGTCTCCGCGGTGTCTTGACTGAGTTTCCCTACCATTCTTCACATCAACTGAATAGGTGGACTGGAACAACCGCATTAACACGACGCTTGATTGTAAGAGCGGCGGCGATGTTTCAGGGGCGAGCGACGCAGGCGGGTATTTGCGTTATTGCGGCTGCGTTCTCGTGCTTGGTCAGCACCTACACCGCAAAGGCAGCCCACTGTGATGGAGCCTCTCATATGGGGTGCTACGAGGGCGTGGACCAAAGCGGCCGGAGTCCGGGCGCGCTCTACGACGCTGCCGCTGAAGGGCTGAGGGAGGCCCGCACACCTGCCGAGCACGACCCCGAAAGACAATAAATACCTGGAGCTCGCTTTGGCAGCCAAAGCGACGACGATCGTCAGCAGCGACGATGACCTGCTCGTGCTGCATCCCTGGCGCGGCATACGGGTCCTGCGGCCGGCCGAGTATCTTGCCGATGCTGCGAGACCGGGCTGATGGACGGCGCCCCGCTCGTGCCAAGGCCGCCCCCGGCCGGCACCCTGCCCTCTCGCTCAGCCAGTAGGCTGGCCGTCCCCGTCCTGGTCGCCGCTGTCGGCGAGCGCGCATCCCTGCGTTTCCTGGAGTTCTTCGCCGCTGCGATCCGCAACCCGCACACCTGCCGCGCCTACGCCCGCGCCGTGGCCGACTTCCTGGCCTGGTGCGAGGAGCACGGGGTGCCATCGATTGCGGCCGTGCAGCCGCTGCACGTCGCGGCCTGGATCGAGCTGCAGGCCCGCACGAAGGCGGCGCCCACGGCCAAGCTGAGGCTCGCCGCCCTGCGACACCTGTTCGACTGGCTGGTCACCGGCCAGGTTCTGCCCACCAACCCGGCGGCGTCCGTGCGCGGGCCGCGGCACGTGGTCAAGGTCGGGCGCACCCCCGTGCTGGAGCCGGCCGAGGCAAGGGCGCTGCTGGACACCATCGATGTCACCACGCCCATCGGGCTGCGCGACCGGGCGCTGATCGGCCTCATGATCTACAGCTTCGCCCGGGTCGGCGCGGCGCTGGGCATGACGGTCGAGGACGTATTCACCCAAGGGCGCCGGCTGTGGGTGCGGTTGCAGGAGAAAGGTGGCAAGGCGCACGCCATGCCCTGCCATCACAGCTTGGAGGAGTACCTGCATGCTTACCTGGACGGGACCGGGATCGCCGGCGACGGCAAGGGGCCGCTGTTCCGCACCATTGGGCGCGGCACGGCGCGGCTGACGCGCACCTCCCTGCCCCAGGCCAACGCCTACGCCATGATCCGGCGCCGGGCGGCGGCGGCCGGTATCGAAACCAAGGTGGGCAACCACAGCTTCCGGGCGACGGGGATCACCGCCTACCTAAAGGCTGGCGGCACGCTGGAGAACGCCGCCGCAATGGCCAACCACGCCAGCACGCGCACAACCCAGCTTTATGACCGACGGCAGGACGCAATCAGCCTGGACGAGGTGGAGCGGATCAGGCTGTGACCTGAAAGGTGGGTTCCGACAGTAAGCGAACTGAAAGTGCGTCTCGCCATCAACCTCCGCGCTGGCGACCGGTCCAGCAGCCGCACGAGGCAGCGATACAGCGCGGCGATCGCCAATGTGTCATCGAGCCGGGTGCAACTGTCGGCAACACGCAGTTCCAGGGTGGGATAATGGATGGAGGGCCTCAGCGTCCACCACAGGAAGCTCGCATCGGTGATCGCACCCGAGCGCGTCATCGCCGCAACGTAGCGGTCGTAGTCGGCCGCATCGTCGAACAGGTCGGGCAGGCCGGTGCGCGGCATCTCGCCCCAGACCGAAAGGCGATAGGCGGCGATCCCCGTGTCGTGCCCCTGCCAGAACGGTGACGACGCGGACAGGGCTAGCAGCAGCGGAATGTACGGCAGCATGCAGTTCATAAGATCGACACGCTCCGCCGGCCGGGGCACCTCGACATGGACGTGCATGCCGCACACGATGTTGCGCTGCCCCAGCATCTGCATCTGCCGCATCAGGTGATCATAGCGCGGCTTCTTGGTTTGGCGCTGTCGGTCCCAGCGTGCGAGCGGCTGCGTCCCGGAGGCCAGAACCAACAATCCGTGCTCCTGCCCGGTCTCGGCCAGGCCCGCAGGCAACTCCGTCAGCTGTGCGCGAGCGGCGGCGGGGTTGTCGGTCGGCGACGTCACCACTTCCACCTGGGCGGCCAGCAACTCGCGTTCCACCGTGGGGACGCGCGCGCCGACTGCATCATGAAAGGGCTGGGTATGGCGAGGCGTGTCACGGGTCGAGGCGTCCGCCAGGAAGTATTCTTCCTCGATGCCGAAGCGGTAGCGCGCGTCCATGTTGTCCTTGCTGCGGAAGGTACGGCGGTCGGTGGACTGTGTGCGACCACCCAGAGCTTCCATACCACACATGACGGGGCCGCTCTCCTGACGTGGGCCGGTGCCCAGGCTAACAGTGGGACGGTGAAAGCCCATCAGCTGTTGAGGGCGGCCGAAACCGAACAGTCCGATTTGGCATACCATGCGGCGCGCCTGGGTTGGACGAGGCCAAGCATCCCAGCAGCTTGCAACCTGGAGGGATGCACCGCGGATCAGCAGGTTCGGGCAGGCGCCTCGCCGGACGTCTATTCAGCTCGCGCCAAACCACCTATGGCTTGCCCGTGCCGGCGGACCCGATTGTTCGGTCGCCGGCTGTGCCGCAAGAGGAGGGCAGGTGT
>CAXTDP010000277.1:0-7363 GCA_964242295.1 uncultured Acetobacteraceae bacterium
CGCCGCCGTGCATCGCCTACAAGCGCACGGCGGCCGGGCGGTGCCGGCCATCGCCGACGCCTTTCCCGGCACGGTGCACGGCGGCGCCGTGGACCGTACCCTGCTGCGCCGCGCCGCCGTCGGCGACGCAGCCGCCATGACCCGGCTGGAGCGCATCCTGCACCCCCTCGTACGCCAGGAGGAGCAGGCCTTCCTCGCCCGCGCCCGCCGCGCCGGCCGCCGCACCGCGGTTCTGGATATCCCGCTGCTGCTGGAAACCGGCGGCGACCGCCGGGTGGACCTGGTCGTCGTCGTCAGCGCCCCGCCCGCCGTGCAGTTGGCCCGCGTGCGCGCTCGCCGGCGCATGACGCCCGACCAGATACGCGCCATCGTCGCCCGGCAGATGCCGGATGCCGAGAAACGCCGCCGCGCCGATGTGGTGGTCCGCACCGGCCTGTCCCGTCACCATGCCCAGCGCCGGCTGCGCCGCCTCTTGCTGGACCTGCGCCGCTGAACCCCCATATTCCTTAGCCGACGCCCTGGACCCCTGCATGACCCGATCCGTCCTCTTCGATACCGAAACCACCGGCCTCGACCCTCTCACCGGGGACCGGGTGATCGAAGTCGCCTGCCTGGAGCTGTGGCGGGACCTGCCGACCGGCGAAACCTTCCACCGCTTCATAGACCCCGAGCGCGACATCCCCGAGGAAGCAACCCGCGTCCACGGCATGACCCGCGCCGACCTCCGCGGGAAACCCAGGTTCGCCGCAGTCGCCGACGAGCTGCGGGCGTTCCTGCGCGACGATCCGCTGATCGCCCACAACGCCCCGTTCGACTTCGGCTTCCTGAACGCCGAGTTCGCCCGCCTGCGCCTGCCGTCGCTGGATCCTGCGCGCATGGTGGACACCCTGGCGCTAGCGAAAACCCGCTTCCCCGGCGCGCCCAACAGCCTGGACGCGCTGTGCCGCCGCTACAGCATAGACCTTGCCGAACGCACCAGCCACAACGCCCTGCTGGACTGCCGCCTGCTGGCCAACGTGTATGTGGAGCTGACTGGCGGCCGCCAGCGCGGCCTCCTGCTGGCCGAAGATGGGCAGGAGGGCCTGCCCGGCGTCAGCTACGCCGCCGTGGGACCGCGCAAACCGCGGTTGGTGCAGCCGGACCAGGCGGCGCTGGACCGCCACGCCACCTTCCTGGGGCGGCTGAAGGACCCGGTATGGACGAGCTAGGCGGCAATCACCTGCCGCCTCCCCGGCCGGCATCTCCGAGGGAAGGCCGCCGCGCACAGGAACCGCCATTACAATTCCAGCACGCCCCTGACGCCATCCTCGACCGCCCTTAAATCCGCCACCGCCAGTTGTCCGACCCGCCCGGTCAGGCGCTCCTTGTCCACGGCCCGCAGTTGATCGCATGCCGCGACGCTTCCAATCCCCGCTGACGGCGTAGCGACCACGATGGGTGGCCGGGGCGCCGGCCCGGTGGACAAGGGTACGACCACCACGGTGCGCCTCGCCCGATTCAGCGCGTCGGCCGTTAGCACTACCGCTGGCCGCGTTTTCTGAATTTCACCGCCCCGAGTGGGGTCGAGGCTTACCCACCAGACCTCACCACGCCGCACTGGCGCAGGGACGGTGGGGATACGGGTCATCCCTGCGGCGCCGTGGACGCTTCAGGTGTCAATCCGTCGCCAACGGCCGCATCCCACTCCGCCATCTCGGCTGCGAGACGCTCGTCCCGTTCCACGTCCAGGGCCACCTGATAAAGCGGATCGTCCTCACCCTCATCTGGAGGCAGCGCCTGTTCCAGCAACTGCTGCACGAAGGCGCTCCGCTTCCGTGCTGGCACTCGGCGTTTGAGCCGACGAGCCAAGTCCTCGGGCAAACGGACCAAAAGCTGCTGCATAGCCACGGTCTCCCCCCTTTCTGCTGGTTGAAGTATGATATCAATATCAATATCTAAGCAGGGTGACAAGAACAGTCATCCCTGCATCGCCGTAACGCAAAGGTGGTCGGCAATGACCGGTAACCGGACCAGCCGGCGCCAACAGCCACCGGTAAAGGAGCGCAAAAAACCTCGGCCTATCTGCCCAGCGCCAGCATGGCCGCCACCTGTGTTGCCAGCTTATCGAGCGCGAACGGCTTGCCGACCATCGCCATCCCCGGCGCCAGCGCCTCCTCCAGCGCCGCCCCGGCATAGCCAGTGATGAACAGCACCGGCAGTCCGGGCCGGGCTTCCCGTGCGGCGTCGGCCACCTGCCGGCCGTTCAACCCTCCCGGCAGGCCCACATCCGTCACCAGCAGGTCCACCCATCCGCATGAACGCAGCAGACGCAGCGCCTCGGTCCCATCCCCGGCCTCGAATACCGTGCAGCCCATCTCGCGCAGGCGCTCCGCCACGGTGGCGCGCACCGCCGCCTCGTCCTCGACCAGCAGCACCGTCCCGCCGACGCCCGACGGGTCCGGCTTGTCCTGCGGCGGCGCTTGTTCGCTGGGCTTTGCGGCGGGCTGGTGCCGCGGCAGATACATCCGCACGGCCGTGCCTGCCCCGGGCGCGCTGTCCAGGCGCACGGCCCCGTCCGACTGCCGCACGAAGCCATAGGTTTGCGACAAGCCCAGCCCCGTCCCTTGTCCGATGGGCTTGGTGGTGAAGAACGGCTCGAAGGCGCGGGCGCGCGTCGCGTCGTCCATGCCGGTGCCGGTGTCGCGCACCACGATCTCGACGTATTCGCCGGGCCGCGCGCCGTCCTCGCCCGCCAAGTCCGTCTCGGCCAGCCGCGTGTTGGACGTGCAGATGGTGAGCGTCCCGCCCTCGGGCATCGCGTCCCGCGCGTTGATGGCCAGGTTCAGCAGGACGTTCTCAAGCTGGTTCGGGTCGCACAGCACCGGCCAGGTGCCGTCGTCCAGGTCCAGCCGGACGGCGACGCCCGGCCCCACCGTGCGCCCAATCAGCTCTGCCACCCCCTGCACCAGCTCGTCCGGTGCGACCGGCCGGGGCTGCAACGCCTGACGGCGCGCAAAGGCCAGGAGCCGGTGCGTCAGCGCCGCCGCCCGCGCCACCGTCTTCTGGGCGCTTGCGACATAGCCGGCCGCCTCCTCGGTCCGTCCCTGCTCGACCCGGCGCCCCATCATCTCCAGCCCGCCGCTGATCGCCTGCAGCATGTTGTTGAAGTCGTGGGCGATGCCGCCGGTGAGCTGCCCAACCGCCTCCATCTTCTGCGACTGGCGCAGCGCCTCCTCCGCCTGAGCGCGCTCCACCGCCTCTGCGTGCAGCGCGTCCACGGCCTGCGTCAGCTCGGCGGTGCGCGCGGCCACCCGGGCCTCCAGGGTTTCGTTCGCCTGGCGCAGCGCCATCTCGGCCCGCTCGCGCTCCGTGTCGTCGGCGAGCACCCCTGTCATGCGCTCCGGAGTCCCATCCGCGCCGTGGACCACGACTCCATGGCTGCGGACATAGCGGACCTCGCCGCCGGGCAACCGGAGGTGGTAGGACAGCGCGACGCGGCCTAGGGCCAGACCCGCTTCCATATCGGCCCGTATGCGGTCCCGCTCTCCGGCGGGGATGCGCGCGTAGTAGTCTTCTGGGCGCACGCCCTCGTCCGGCCCGAACGCGAAGATTTCGCGTGCCCGCCCGGATGGACGCAACACGCCGGCCCGCAAGTCCCACTCGAAGTCACCCAACCCGCCCGCGTCCAGTGCCAGGCGCAGCCGCGCCTCGCTCGTGCGCAGCATCTCCTCGGCGTGCCGGCGTGCGCTGATGTCGTTGAACAGCACTGCCACCCGGTGCGCCGCCGGGTCGCCGACCCGGAAGGTGTAAACGTCATACCAGCGCCCGAGCGCTCCGGCGCCGCTTTCGAAACGCTCGGGCTCGCCGGTCAGCGCAACCCGGCCGTAGGTGTCGAACCAGTGCTGCTCGTGCCCGGCCACCAGGTCGCGCATCCACTTGCCTGCCACGCCGCCCAGGCCCGTTTGACGCTCGAACGCCGGGTTGACCTCGACGAACCAGTAGTCGAGCGCACGTCCGGCCTCGTCGAACCGCACCTCGACAATGCAGAATCCGGCGTCAATGGCCTCAAACAGCGTGCGGTAGCGCTCCTCGCCTGCGCGCAGGGCCTGCAGCGCGTCATGCCGGGCGGTGACGTCCTGGAACGCCGATAACGCTCCCTCGACCCGGCCCGCCGCGTCCCGCACCGGCACCACGTCCGCCAGTATAACCCTGCGCCGGCCATCCCGCGCCGTGACGGAGTATTCGTAGTCCAGCACGGGCTCGCCCCGCAGCGCCCCTGCGACGGGCAGGCACTCCACTGGGATTGGGGCGCCGTTCCGGTCCGTCGGGCGCCAAGCAGGGTCGTCGTAGGTCAGCCCATCCAGTCCACCTGGCCCGGCGCCAAAGATGCGCTCAGCCGCGGCGTTGGCGTAGGCGAAGCGGCCTGAAGCATCCAACTCGACGATGCCGGCCGGAGTGGTCGCGAGCAGGCGGGTAAGCCGGGCCTCCCCGGCCTGCTGCGCGATTCTGGCGCGGTCGCGCTCGCCTTCGCGTGCGGCCAAGGCGGCGGACATCCGGTTGAAGGCGGCTCCGACCCCCTGCAACTCGCCGGCCTGCTCGCCAAGGTCGGCGCGGGCGCCCAACTCGCCGCGGCCCACCCGGTCGGCGGCGTCGGCAAGCCGGGCCAGCGGCGTCAGGATGAAGCGGCGCGCGCCGAACGCCCCCGCTCCCAGCGCCAACAGCAGGCCGAGCAGGATGCCGACCAGGTTGTGCCGGGTGGCCGCCTGCAGGTCGGTCAGGGCGCGCTCCTGGTCGAGCGCCACCGCGACCACGATGCCGCCCAGGTCCGGATCGGGCGGCACGGCGCCAAACAAGCGCGGCCTGCCATCCGGCCCGATCGCCTCGACCGGCCCCGGCGCCTGCAGGGCTGCGCGCAGCGTTTCGGGTGCGGGCTGGCCGACCCAACCCTCCCTCACCGGGCGGTTGTCCCGCACGGCGGCAGCCACCGTGCCCGACGGGTCCAGCACAAAGGCCAGGGCACCCGGCGGCAGCGCCGCCGCCGCAAGCTGCCGTTCCAGCCGGTCCTGGTCCACGCTGGCCAGCACGAGGCCGCCCAATGCTCCGTCGGCACGGTGGAACGGCAGGGCGAAGTGGATGCTGCGCCGCCCCGTCACGATGCCCGTCACCAGGTCGCCGGCGGCAAAGCCGCCAGACGCCATCGCACGCTGGAAATATGACCGCCCGATGCTGCTGTATGACCCCTGCGCCGCCCCGGTGCTGGTGCAGGTGACGCTGCCATCCGCGCCGGTGGCGGCCAGCAGGGCATAGTCCCTGAACTGGCTGGCGACCTCAAGCAGGAAGGCCGTGCATGCCGGGGCGTCGCCATTGCGGATGGCGGGCACGGCAGCCAGCGTTGCCAGCACTTGATGCACCCCGTCGGCTACACGCACTACGTCGGCCTGCACGGCGCGAGTTTGGGCGACGGCCTGGATGCGCAGGTCGGCCTCCCGGTCGCGACGCTGCTCCACCCCGGTCCAGGCCTGGATTGCGAGCGGCGGCAGCAGGGCGAGGGTGACCAGCAGCACCAGTCGCACGGCGAGCGTCATGCCGACGCTCCCGGGGGGACATGGCCTCCAGGCTGGGTCGGATGCCTCGCCGCACCCAGCGCACGGCACGGCAGGGCGCGATCAGGTTTCGATGTCCTAAACGCTTCCCGCGCCTGGCACGGGCCGCGCATCACCAGGCATCCCCGGCGCACCGCACCGCCCGGCTGGCGCCGCATCGCCGCCGGCAGTCCGCAGGGCCGTGAAGCGCGGCCGTCGTCAAACCTGGGCGGTCTGTCCGGCCTGGGCGCGGTTGCTTTGCCACAGGGCAACGAAGTCTATGGGCTGCAGCAGCACCGGCGGGAAGCCGCCGTCCCGGGTCACGTCCGCCAGGATGTTGCGGGCATAGGGGAACAGCAGGCGCGGGCATTCGACCAGCAGGACTGGCTCCACCGCATCTGGCGGCAGGTTGGCCAGGGTAAAGACGCCAGCATAGGCCATCTCAGCGATGAACACCGTGCGGGTCTCGGTGGGCGCGGCTCCGTTGGAGTCGTTGGGCTGCGGCGGCTCGGTTGCCTCGGCACGGACCTGCAGCACGACCTCGAACACGTCCTGGCCTTCCTGGATGCGCGTGGCTTGCACGTCCAGGTTGATGGACACCTGTGGCTGGGAGCGCAGGGTGGCATAGACCGCCGGGGCGTTCGGGACCTCGAAGGACAGGTCCTTGATGTATTGGATGTTGACGGTCAGCGGCGGGACTTGCGGGGCGGGGGCGTCGGACATGGGGGCCTCGTTGCGGTCTGGATGAGGCGGCGGGTAGCATGGCGTGGGCCGGGGCGCCAGGAAGGAACGGGACCGCGCGGCCGCCGGGGGTCAGGTGTGCCGCCACACCACCTCGGCCGGCGCCGGGCCGGTCGGGTCGCAGCGCAGCCATTGCCCGTTGTTCACGCTGGTCCCCGTCATGGACAGGATGAAGCCCCAGTGGCTCACCACCAGCGTATGCTGCCAGTCCGGCAGCGCCGCCATCTCGGCCCGGAACCGGGCGGCGCGGGCGATCACGCCTGCCGCCCCTTCCTCCTCCTGCGGCCACCACACCTCCTCGATCCCGGTGAAATCGTGGCCTGGCCAGGCGCCGGCCAGGGTGCTGCGGGCGGTGCCGACGTCGCAGGCGAAGGCGTAGCGCTCCCGCACGTCCGGATGGATGCCGATAGGCAGTCCTAGGCGTCGGGCCACGGGCGTCGCGGTCTGCAGGGCACGAGTGTAGGGCGACGCCAGGATGCGGCGTATGCCGGCGTCCGCCAACGCCTCCGCCGCTGCTTCCGCCTGCTGCTCGCCCAAGGGGGTCAGCGCCGGGTCCTCGATCCCCGGGTCGCGCTTGGTCAGGGTGAAGTGGTGGTTGAACCAGCTTTGGCCGTGGCGGAGGAGGATCATGCCCCGGCATTAGGGTGTCGTGCCGCGAGCTGCAACGGCGGGACGATGCGTCCTTTGTTGTTTGGGCGGCGCTACGGGCCTATGTGTAGTTGCGTTATCAAGGATGGTTCCTCCATGGGCGGCAGCGGCAGTTTCCCGATAGACCTCTTGCTGTTCGGCATGATCGCGGCATTCCTGGTGCTGCGGCTGCGAAGCATCCTGGGCCGCAAGACTGGGTTCGAGCGCCCGGCCCGTCCGGATGTGACGCCGCAAGGTGATGTGCCGGGGCTGGGCCGCGCCAAGGCCGCTCCGCCCGATCTCCGCGTGGTGCCCACACCGCCCGCGCGCCCGCTGCCGGACCCGACCAGCCCGGCCGGGCAGGTGCTGGCACGGATGCGGACGGTGAACCCGGCCTTTGACGCCGCGCACTTCCTGGGCGGGGCGGAGGCGGC
>CAXTDP010000278.1:0-7318 GCA_964242295.1 uncultured Acetobacteraceae bacterium
TGCGCAAGAACGGCGTCAGCCTGCCGGTAATCATGCTCAGCGGGATGGTTCAGGAGCTCGATGTTGTACAAGGTTTGGACTCCGGGGCTGACGCCTACGTGCGTAAGCCTGCCGCCGCATCCGAGTTGATTGTACGGCTCCGCAAGCTGTTGCCCTACTCCTCAGCCTTCGTCAGTTAGGGCCAGGCCAGAGTTACCCGGACATTCCCATGCTGATTACGACCTGCCGGGCCGATGCTGTCACGGCGAAGTTCCGCGAACGGCACGGGGTAGATGCTGGCGGCTGGTGGAGCGCGTTGGCTCGTGACATGCACGGCGCAGTGAAGTTAGCCGTAGCTTAGCTTTGTGCGGCGCCGACGGTGGACCTTGACCCTGCCCTCTCCTGAACGATGACTGCGGCTGGCCTGCGAACGAAATGCCTGTTCACATGGAGGTCAACGGCACGACGTTCGGAGCCACCTACGAGATACAGGCCGCTGCCGCGCTGCTGGCCAGCCCCGAGTTCGGAGATGTGTCGGCGCGGCGCTGGACGGGCAGGTGCCGGAGGTAGTGGCCGCACGGCTGCTACGGGAGGCGGCCGAAGCGGCGATGGCGCGTGGCGGTGCGCAGTTCATGCGTGACGATGAGACCAACGTCCCCAGCGCATAAACGGAACTGGAACTCATTGCGTTTTGCGACTCGCAGAGGATCATTATGCAGACAGGCTGGAATGACTTGGGCGGCCGTCAGCCTGCATCGCCGGTCGCGGGCAGGAAGCCACGCAGGATGGCGACGACCTCGGATGGCACATAGGGCTTGCGGACCAGAACGTCCCGGTGACCAAGCGGGCCGGCGCCGTTTAGCGCGTCTGGGCGGCCAGTGCAGTAGATCACCGGGATGGTGGGATAGCGGCAGCGCGCGTGCCGGCCTAGGGCGATGCCGTCCCGCTCGCCAGGCATGTGGATGTCGGTCACCACGGCGTGGAACCCGGCTGAGCCATCGATTAGCGCGGTAGCCTCGTCGCCGGTTCTAGCCTCGACGACATGGAAGCCCTCGTCGTTGAGAACCTCCACCGGGAGTATGCGGACCAGTTCCTGGTCCTCGATCACCAAGACCCGCTCGCGAGCCATATGCATTCCCTAATGTGAGCACGTCCGTAGTGCATCAGATACTCGTGGCGCTCCGGTATGGATCACTTATGTTCTGGGTGGCGGCCCTGCTTGCCCCTAAATGATCATCAACTCGGCATAAGGACGCCGGGCTGCATAGGCCGGTTGCATTCACAAGGTTCGCAGCATGATGCACGAGGACGCGGACGACCACGGCGCATCCCCTGACGTACAGGGGCGCCACACGAGCGGGGGACGCAACGTCGTCCACGGCGACCAGGGCCGCGGCGGCGCCGACGTGTTCCTCGCCGCAGTGCGAATGACACGCATGCCGATGTGCCTGTCCGACCCGACCCAGCCCGACAACCCACTGGTGTTCGTCAACCGCGCCTTCGAGGACCTGACCGGTTACACGGAGGAGGAAGTGCTGGGCCGGAACTGCCGCTTCCTGCAAGGGCCGGACACCGACCCGACAGTGGTGACCGAGGTCAGGCGGTCTATCGAGGCGAGGGTGGACGTGTCGGTCGAGTTGCTCAACTACCGCAAGGACGGCAGCAGCTTCTGGAACGCGCTCTACTCAGCCCGGTGTTCAACGACGCCGGCGACCTGCTCTACTTCTTCGCCAGCCAGATCGACGTGACCAAGCGGCGTGAGGCCGAGGCGCTGGTGCAGCAGAGCCTGCGCGTGGACGCGCTGGGCAGCATGGCGGCTGGCGTGACGCACGAGTTCGGCAACATGATGACCATCGTGCGGGGCAGCCTGGAGCAGGCTCGTGCCAACCCAAGCAGCGACCGGCAGGCCGAGCAGCTTGCCCGTGCTGAGTGGCGCGCGCGACAGGCAGAGCGGCTCACCCAGCAGATGCTGAACTTCGTGCATCGGCAGTCCCCTGGCGCAAAGCGGGCCGACCTTGGCGAGCTGGTCCGCAACATGGACAGCCTGATGAGGCAGGTAGCCGGCATCGCCATCACGATGACGGTGGATGCTCCTCTGGAACCGCTGCCGGCGCTGGTGAATGCGGGCCAGTTGGAGTTGGCACTGTTCAACCTGATCCAGAACGCCGTCGACGCCATGCCGGGGGGCGGGGCGCTCGCGATCAGCGTGCGTCATTTCTACAAGGGCGATGTCGGTCGCTTCGCGGCGCTTGAGGTGGCCGACACTGGTATCGGCATGGCGCCAGAGCTCGCGCAGCAGGCGACCGAGCCGTTCTTCACCACAAAGAACTTGGGCAAGGGGACGGGACTGGGCCTCAGTATGGTGCGCGACTGCGCCAAGCAGTCCGGCGGCGAACTGGAGATCGACAGCGCCGTGGGCCAGGGCACCCGTGTTCGCATCGTGCCGCCGCTTGCAGATGGCAACGCGAGGAGACGACACTTAAAGGCAAAATGCTGCGCTGCAGCAACGCCGTATGTGCAGTTATGGAAAGCGACTTCTATTTAGCTTCCGTCCACGGTGCTGTTCTTGCCTCCTCCGGCCCGCCTCGCACAAGTGGAGCGGCTCAATGTCCTTGCCCGCCTGGGTCATGCGACACGCGGTCCATAAGGGCCAGCATCACCCCGCTCAGGACAAACAGCAGATGTAGCCCGGCCCGCCACGCCAGGTCTCGGTCCTGCAACCGCGAAACGTTCATGAAGTCCTCCAGCACATGGATGGCGGAGATTGCCACGATGCTGGTCATCAGCTTGAGTTTGAGTTCACCAAAGCCGACCCGTCCCATCCAGGTCGGGCGGTCGGGATGATTATGCAGGTCCAGCCGGCTGACGAAGTTTTCGTAGCCGGCGAACATGACCATCAGCACAAGGTTGGCCATCAGCGATACGTCGATCAGCCCGAGCACGCCGACAATCAAGTGATCCTGGCTGCTGCTGAACCCGTGGAGCACAAGGTCCACCGCGGAGGCCGTGAACTTCGCGAGCAGCAGGGCCAAGCTGAGGGCCAGTCCTAGGTAGAATGGCGCCAGCAACCAGCGGCTGGCGAACAGCGCGGCTTCGAAGAGGGCTTCCAAGCGGGACAGTTGCGGCATCGGCACTTCACCAGGGAGGAACGCAAGGGCAGAGAGACGGTCAAGCATTTTACGGCTGTAGCAAGTTGGTAAGAGGCAGGAGACTGGACGGTTTCACTGCTTGTTCTGGCCTCCTGCTCAGCTTACGCCGCGCTAGCCTTCTTGTCGGCTTCGAAGGCGCATAGTCCGGCCCGTCGCCAGCGTGCGCGGAGGTGTTCGGGGTCTGTATCTCCCGCATCCCGGAGTTGGTTGGCGAGGTCTAGGGGTGGGGGTCTGGGGAGCAATCGAACGGAAAACCTATGTAAGGCCGTGTCGCGCAACTTGTCGCAGTACGTTGCTCTTTTGCGACATACATCTGCGACAGGAAAGCACCCGGTCCGTATAGGATCCGGCCGAGGTCGCAGAATTTAGGAGTTGCGCTACTGCACTGCAATTACTGGTCTGGTCGGGCTTACATAGGTTTTCCGTTCGTTTGCTCCCCAGATCCCGAATGCGCCGAGCAGGAAGGCGCGGTCATCGCCCAGCAGCTCCACCAGGCCCGCTTTCTACAAGGCCGCCAGCTCGATCAGGTGCTGGATGCGGTCGAGCCGTGTCTTGGTCCAGTCACGGGCTGCTGTAGGGCTGGAAGGTAAGGCCAGTTAGCGGCCTTACCGTGAACCAGGTGAGGGAGGTGCTCGGCAAGATTGAGGGTGGCAGTAAATGGGTCCGGTTTTGGCAGCCATGATCCACTTACCCTGGAGTCTGTTTGGGTTGAGGCAGATACTACGCAGCCAACGCCAAACCCGGATCGGCGGTCTCTCCACCGGAAAGAGGATCGCCAAGCGGCCCAGCAATCGTTGCCGGGCACGGCGGGAGATCGTCGTCGTCAGGCCAACCTCGCCGTGAAGGCAATCTCAGCTGAAGCGGCAGGCGAATGCGCCCACGTTTGAACGACCGGAAAGGATCGAATGTTGTGTGTTTAGAAGCCTCAACCTCGTCGAGAGATTTCAACGCCCGCAGAACGTCGTCGATGCGGACGACTGCACCACTGTCCAACTGACGCAGCGCTGGCGCATCTGGAACCGCACGAGCATCGGATGCCCAGGAGGCAAGGATCTCGCGCTTTTCAGCGTGCGTCAGCCGGAGCTCACTCACCACCGCATCGGGATGCATGAAGCCTGTTGCAATTCGTTGCGGGCTCGCAGCCGGTGGGAGTTCCAGACACGAAACTTTGTTGAAGAAGTTGATGTCTGTGATTTGCCTTCCATTCATTTCCAATCTCCCCAGACAGGAGCCTCCCGGCGTTTGCCGGGAGGCTGAGATTGTCGATCGTGCTGCTCCGCGTCAGGCTGCCTGCCGTTCGGCCGCGTTTTCCTGGACGAGCTTCTGCTGGTTACCCTGGCCCGTGAGGGTTGCAGCACGGGAGCCGAGTTCGATCCGGCGCGGCTTCAGCTGCTCGGGTATCTCGCGAACCAATTCGACCAGAAGCAGCCCATTCTCCAGGTCGGCCGAGGCGACCTTCACGTGGTCAGCCAGATTGAACGTTTGCTTGAAGCTGCGGGACGCCAGGCCCTGATGCAGCATCTCCTGCTGCTTCGGCTCGGTCTTCTTCTGCCCCATGATGTGCAGGGTATTGCCCTGCTGGATCAGCTCAATCTCGTTTGGCGCAAAGCCCGCAATGGCCATGCTGATACGATACTGGTTCTCGCCGTTTTTCTCGATGTTGTAAGGCGGCCAGTCTGGGCGGACGCTGCTGTCGATCATGTCGAACAGTCGGTCAAAGCCAACCGTGGAGCGGAACAGGGGCGCGAAGTCGTAAGTCCTCATCACCATATCCTCCTGAAGCAACATGGTTCATAGGTCGTTGTGGCGGTTGTGCGTCGATCCCTCAGGCCTCGACAAGCAGCCAGATACTTTGGCCCAAATCGCTCTTCAACATGCTTTCAATAACATTTTCGTTACCTGTCGGTGGATCGCAAGAATGCTGTAGATCGATGAGAACGCATGGCATTGGCATGGACATCGTGAACTGAGGACAGACATTGGCGGCTTATCCAGCAGCGCTTGGACCCTTGCCGTAAATGTCCGCACAGGCAGCGCCTACGCTGTACCGCAGCAACGCCGAATCACCATTACGGTAATTCCGGCACACCGGGCGGGGAGCAATGGCGTTAGTGATCGCAGGTGCCTGGGCGCTAGCCAGCATGGGCGGACGTGTAACCGCGTTTCAGGGCATCTGGGGAGACATCCGAAGTTTGGAGGCAACCAACTTGTGCGGACGCCTGGGTCTGACACAGCGACGTTAATCTAGCTTGGCCGCCCTACGCCGCGGGAGCTGCCCTTGGCCCGGCGGTTGGTTAGGCTGCGGCAGCCCGCGGCCCATGAGCTCCAGAGAAGCTTGCTCCATCGACTGCTAGGATACGAGGGTGCGCCTTTATCACGCAGCGTGTGCAACGCACATGCGTGAACTACTCTTGTATAACAAATCATTTGAGTGCGGTTTCAACTCAGCCGGTCAGGTTCAGCCACGCTGTTACGGCACAGTATGGTGTCCATGAAACAAGTCGGGGCTGTGCCGGCTGGCACCGCCCCTTTGTCTGCAATTCGAGCCCGACTTGCTGGGCAAGAATGGTTGTTAGGCCCTGCGACGGCGGATCAGGCCAACGGTGGCCAAGCCAGCGCCGAGCAGCGCCATTGAAGCCGGCTCCGGCACAGAAGCCGGCGGCGTTGCCTGCACCTGCTCCTGCGCGCCCGACAGCAGGGAGAACTGGTATGTGCCGGGGTTCAGGGTGACGGAGAAGGCGAAGGGCGCGCTGGTGTTGGCGATGCTACCGTTGCCGGTGCCGGTGCCGCCGGTGGACGTGGTCGAGGTGTTAAGCGCGTCGGGCGAGAAAACCTGCGTCGTGAAGCCGGCGCCAGAAACGGTGAAGCTGGCGTTCACCTGCGCGCTGGAAAACTCGCCCGCGTTCGTCGTGGTCGCGATCACGGTGTCGCTCGCGTCGAAGGCCAGCGTGAAGGTCTGCGTCCCGGTCGTGGTGACGATGACGTTGAAGCCGGTCGAAGTGCCGGCAGTCGAGGAGGCTGTGCCAGGGGTCGTGATGCGGCCCTCGGCCACGTCGTTCGCGCCCGTGCCGACGCCAGTTAGCAGGTTGCCGACCAACTGCGCGTCGCCGCGGGTGCCGAAGCTGTTCAGCAAGGCCTGGCCGTAGTTGTTCTCACCCGGGAACGGGCCGGCACCGCTGGTGGCCTGTGCGACGTCCGACCCTGCAGTCAGCGGGTTGGCCTGGTCTGCTGCTGAGGCAGCGTTCGAGGCAGCTGCAGCGCCAGGGTAGCCGGCGCTGTCGCGGGTCTGGATGTTGGCGCTATCAACTCTGACGCCTGGGTCGTTCAAGCCCGACAGCGATAGACCAGTGAAGTTGATGTTGCCATAAGCATAAGCCGTCGCACGGGCATTGCTCGCAGTGGCGAGAAGCGCCAAGCCGGTCGTTGCAGCAAGAAGGTGGCGAAACGTGATCATTGGAAATCTCCAGTCAGCAGCAAGGTTGCGTGAGTTTGCGCTGCTAAAACATATTGCAAAAATCATACCAAGCGTTCGAAGTCCTTTTGCTTAACGATGTTCCGATGCGTTCCGCGCGTGCACCTGACGGTGTGTAAGTATCTTCGACTCCCTAATTCGAATATTGAGTTTCTCTCAGATCAAAAGCAAAGACATATCAGATTTGCGAGTAGAAAACTAAAATAAATCCAAGCCAATATAGAAAATAACTCAAACCCGAGCTGAGGATACAAATTTGGGCCAATGCAGCCAGTCCGGCAGCTTATCTGCACGGCTGCTCCTTGCCATTGAGGAAATTGTGTAAAGAGCAGCTTACACCCTCAGCTCGCTTTGGGGTGTGCATGTTCGCTGGTGCCGATGAGAAATTGAGCAAGACAAGTTCCAACACCCATGGTGCACCGCGATGTCGGTGCGAGATAGAGATGTCATGACGCGCGCAAAGTAGGGAATCTCCCGCACGAAGCGTGCTGGCCAGTTTGGCAACTATCCAGCAACCCATTGAGTTTGCTTCGAGTTCACCATGTCCCAGCTAGCGGACATGAAGGAATAGCAATCAGGGAGATCATGCCCACAAAAGCTGAGATTTTTCAAAAGGATGCACCTCACGTGGGCCGCTAAGTAGCACGCTTTGTGCGGAAGAACCAAAGTAGAGGTGGCACTGGGGCCGATGCCGGACGGCGCACCAGGTGCCTCCAAG
>CAXTDP010000279.1:0-7308 GCA_964242295.1 uncultured Acetobacteraceae bacterium
GGAGGCCCGGGCGGGAGCGGCGGCATGAACGCCCCCGTCACCCTGCCCACGACGCGCATGTCCGGGCCGCCCGTCGCCCTGCCCGGCCGCCCGTCCGTGCTGGTGGACCTGCGCCCGTGCTACGAGGGCTTCGCCGGCATACCGCAGGAAACCCGGCTGCTGTTCGCGATGTTCGCCGACATGGGGCTGGGACGGCTGGGCGGCCTGGCATCCGGCATCCACTTCGCAGCGCCACCGCGCCGGTCCAAGAAGGCCAACACGCCGTTCGACAAGATCCTGGAACAGGCGCGCGTCATCGTCAGCATGGACACCAAGCGGCACCACGCGCCGCCGGGCCTGTCCCTGCTGATGCCCGGCCCGATCCGGCGGCGTATGCACCATGTCACCTCCATCCTGGCCCTCGCGCAGCGGGAGGAACGGCTCGACCTCCGCATAGATCCGGCGATGTTCGAGGACTATTTATGGATGAAGCTGTTCGACAACACGCTGGCCCCGTCGGACCGGCACCTGATCGGACGGGCCGAATACTTCGCCACGGCCTTGGGGCACGAGAACGCGCGGTCGCTGTCGCTGCTGCCGCTGCCGTTCCAGCGCCGGGTGAACACGGCGGGGTGGGACGTGTTCTTCGGCGCGACGGTCTCGCCCTACCGGCCGTCGCCGGCCACGGCGTTCATGATCCGCTACTACGACGCCCTGCCGCTGGTCAGCCCGCATACCATCGGCGAGCCGTGGCCTCACACCAACAGCCATGCCCGGATGCTGTATCGGAACATGCTGCAGGGCGCCAACTTCTACTGCGACAGCGAGCCGGTGCGGGAGGACGTGCTGACGCTGTTCCCCGGGCAGGAGCGCCGGGTCCACACCATCCCCGCCCTCGTCGCCCCGGAATACCGTCCGGACGTGCGGCCGGAGTCCGAGCTGCGCACGATCCTCAAGCGCCGGGCCAGCACCGCGACCGCGTCCGCGGGCGGACGGCGGGAAGGGCCGAACGATCCGCTGCCGAAGCTCATCATCGCCTGCTCCACCCTGGAGCCGCGCAAGAACTACCTTCGCCTGTTTCGCGGCTTCGAGATCGCGCGGCGGATCACCAAGACGCCCATGCAACTGCTGATCGTCGCCAACCCCGGCTGGCGCTCGGACGCAGAACTGGCGGAGCTGAAGCTGCTGGTGCGCGAAGGCGCCTACCATGTGTCCGGGGTGCCGCTGCCGGAGCTGCGGCTGCTGTATTCGATGGCGCACCTGGTCGTGGCGCCGAGCCGGGCGGAGGGTTTCGACTACTCGGGCGTCGAGGGCATGGCATGCGGCACCCCCTTGGTCGCCAGCGGCATCCCGGTGCACCGCTGGGTTTACGGCGATGCCGCCGAGTACTTCGACCCCTATGACGACGAGCAGTTGGGCGAGATCCTGGCCCGGCTATGCGACCTGCCGCGCGAAACCGGCTACCTGTCCGACATGCGCGACCGCGGGCTGCGGCAAGCGGCGCTGTATCAGGCGCCGGCGCTGGCGCCCCGATGGGAGCAGGCGGTGCTGGACGTGATCAAGGCAACCGCCGCCGCTCCCTCTCCCTCCGGGAGAGGGTTAGGGTGAGGGAGTCTTGGCTGCGGAGCGGAGCACACCCGGCGTCGGTGGCACGTAGCCCTGTCCCGAGGAAGGTCGCCCTTCGAGACCCCCTCACCCCAACCCTCTCCCGGAGGAAGAGGGAGCAGGAACATTCGGCCTCCCATGCCTGACCCTTCGCCATCGCGCCGCCTGGACAACTTTGACTTCCTGCGCGTGTTCGCCGCGCTGATGGTCATCTACGGCCATGGCTGGAACCTTTCCACCGATGGCGGGCCGGGCTTCTGGGGGGTGCCGTTCGCGCGCATCGGCCTCGACATCTTCTTCAGCATCAGCGGCTACATGGTGACGGGAAGCTGGCTGCGGACGCCGGGCCTAGTGGTGTTCCTGCAAAAACGGGCGTTGCGCATCCTGCCGGGGTTGGCGGCCTGCGTGGTGTTCTGGTTCCTAGCCGGCGCGCGGCTGACCCGGCTGCCGCTTCTGGACTACCTGACCAACCACAACAGCCTGAAGTATCTCGGCAACATCATCCTGCATCCCGTCCTGTATCTGCCCGGCGTGTTCGTGGGGCTGCGGGAGCATGGCGCCGTCAACGGGTCGCTCTGGAGCCTGTTCCCGGAGGCGCTGTGCTACCTGACCGTCCCCTTGTTCGCCCTGCTGGCCGTGCGTCCGCGCATGTGGGCTTTGGGACTGGTGGGCGTCGCCGCGGGCAGCCTGGGGCTTTGGCTGTTCTACGGCTACGACGGCCCGGCGTGGGTGATCAATGCGACCGACGTGAAGTACATGCTGGTGCAGGTGCCGTTCTTCCTCATCGGCGCCCTGCTGCGGCTGCTGCAGGACCGGGTGCCGGAGCTGTATCGGGCGGATTTCGCCATCCTGGGCTACTCGCTGAACTGGATGGTGTCGAGCTGGTATGGCTGGTGGAACATCCCGGTCGAGTGGCTGACGCTGCCATATATGGTGATCACCTTCGGCCGCGGCTCCATGCCGGCGATCCGCCGGGCCGGGCGGTTCGGCGACTTGTCGTATGGGATGTATCTGTATGCCTTTCCGGTGCAGCAGGTGATCCTGGGCGCGCGGCCGAACTTGGCCCATCCGATCTTGGCGTGCATGGTGCTGACGGCGCCGCTGGCGCTGCTGTCCTGGCACTTGGTGGAGGCGCCGGCGCTGCGGTGGAAGCCCGCGGCACGGCGCGGGGCGTCGCCGGCGGAGGCCAGGGCGGCGGAGTGATGCGGCCCTGCGGGAAGCTTCTAGCTCGCGCGGCTATCCACGGGCGTGCCGGGCCTGAGGTTTGGCTTGGCCCTGATCCGATGTGCGGCCGCAATCCTTCCCATGAAGCCGCAAGCGCGCAGGCCGTCAAACGGCTGGCCGGAGGCGTGACCGGATTTGGGCAAGCTGAACCGGCGTTATGGCGGAAAGCCGAAAACCCGGCTCAGCACAGTTCCGTCATCCGCCTGCGGCCAGGGATTTTAAATGGACGGGATCAGTGCAGCCGTTTCTGGAGATGGGGCGCCGCCCGGCGCAATGCCGCAATGCTTTTGCGGGTCGTGCGCCAGCGGCGCGCGGCTTTTAGATCATTCCCCGCTTGCGCCTCGGCTTCGCGGGCTTGCGCATAGGTTTCGGCGGCTTCGTTGTGCGCGTAAAGCAGCATGGCTGCGATTCGCCAACGGTCAATCCGGGCCTTCAAGACATCCGCCATGATCTGTTCTTGACTCCTGTACTGAGCAGGAACGCAAGCATTGGCATCCCATCGTCCCTTGCGGAGCGCAACGAGAAAAACCGGAAGCGGGGCGCATTTCCTTGACCCCTGCCGGCACGAACCGCGTTGCACCAATCCCTAGTCACGACCGGCTGGGCTCGCACCCATGACCCGCGGATGAGAGTGCGCCGGGCATGGCGGAGAGCCAGCCCGGCGGGACGCTGAGAGAACACGGTCATGCCCCGATGTCGCGGGGCGATGCCTTCAGGCTGTCTTGTGCCGCTTAGCCAGGCCAAGGCCTATCAGGCCGCAGCCGAGCAGGGCGAATGAGGCCGGCTCCGGCACCCGGACAAGGTTCGTCGTGATCGTCGCGTAGATGTCGGCTGCTGCCGTCGAGCCTTCAGGCGAGTTGAACCGGTTGATGAAGGTGTGCCCGCCATCGGTCGAGAAGCCGCTCAGGGCCAGGGTGTAGGTGCTGCCGCCGGTGGTGAACGTGGTGCTGGTGGTGCCGTTCGTGATGCTCACGATGTCGCCGTCCGTAACCGGGTTGCCGGTGACGTTCGGCGTGAGGTCAATTGAGAAGTTATACGAGAACGTCGAGGCGGGTATGCCGGTCGGGGCGGTGAGGGTCAGCAGGATGGACAGGTCAATGGACGCGCCAGTGCTCGGGAAGCTGCCGGCAGTGGTCGTGCCATTCCGGTAGGTGAAGTGTCCGATGTTGAATGGCGCTTCTGCGGTTGTGCTGAAGCCGTTTCCGGTGCCGCTGCCGGTGCCGTTAAAGGTGAACAGGTTGGAGAACGAGCCTTGGACCGCAGTTCCGAAGTCGAACGAGGCGACGCTGTTCGCACCCGGCGCGCCGTCGTTGTTGGTGATGGTGTCGGTCGCTCCTGCGGCACCCTGCAGGTTATGCCAAGACCCCACGTCGCTGCCGGCGAATATGGTTGTGGCCTGCGCCTTTTCCGTGTTGGCGATGTTCAGGAACGCGGCTGCGCAAAGCCCGGCCAGCATTACACGTGACTTCATTTTCTAAACCCCTGTTATGGCGCCGCCCGTTCGGCGCCGCTGAACCCAACACAGCAACGACCGTGCCAAGCAATGTTTTCAGGGACTTATTAAGAAGGCGCCGGCAGCTTTCGCCTGGTATGCCAATTCGTGTAAGACGGCGGTTTAAGAAAACTTTGACTATTATCGCCGTCAAATCCCGAATACTTTGCGAGTTGACCGGAGTCCGGCAATGCTGCCCGCTTTTCTCATGTAAGCATTGCTGACAAGACGCACGCTAGGCAATGGAGCTAGTAAAAACTAGCGTAAGCCGACTGCAACCTAAGGGTGCAGGCATGGCGGCTTTTGTGTTCCCAGTTGTGTAAGATCGCCTGCATCTGGGATATTATCACCCATCCGTAATCAGGAAGTTACGCACTTTGACAATTGTTGAACAAATGTAGCTTTATCTCACAATTCTGCGTTAGATTGCTTTCCATGGTCGCAGCCAACAGCTATGACGGAATCGTTCTGATCTCAAATTCAAGTCACTTGCCAAGCAAGCGCAAATATCCGGAGTCCCTGGCAAGGCTCAAGCATCAGGCATCGAGGTTGAGGAGAAGCAGCTTGCAACACGCACAAGAACAGGCCAGAGGCTTTGCTTACTACGGCTTCCAACCGCCAGCCGGTTCCCTCCTGCTTCGGAACCGCGGCCATGATGGGGCGGAGGCTCTGAACAGCCTGCATGCCATCAAGCGCCGCAGCGAGCGCGACGTGCAGCTCATCCGTGCCGGCGACTCGGCCGCCCCCTTGCTGACCATCCTGAGCGGTTGGGCGTTCCGCTACAGCATGCTACCGAATGGCCGGCGCCAGATCCTCGGCATCTACCTTCCCGGCGACACCATCGGACTAGACACCCTGCTGACTGGCGCACCCGTCTACCCCGTCCAGTGCGCCGGGTCCGTCACCTATTCCGTCATCAACCACAGCCAGGCCGTCCTGCTGGCCGCCGAGGCGCCGTGGTTCCAACGCGAGGCGCTGGACGCCCTGGCCCGCGGCCGTGCCGGCGCCGAGGCGGCGTTGACCCGGCTCGGCCAGTGCAGCGCGGAGGAACGGCTCGCGTCCGTGTTCCTGGAACTACACGAGCGCCTGGCCAGCCGCGGCCTGGCCGGCAATGGCTCGTTCATCCTGGAGCTGACGCAGCAGCAACTGGCCGACCTCGTCGGCCTGAACTCCGCCCATCTCAACCGCGTGCTGCAGCGCCTCAAGGCGCGCAAGCTTGTGGCCCTGTTCGGTCACCGCATCACCCTGCTCGACATGGGATCGCTCGAGTGCCTGGCGCTGCGGCCCAATTCGGCAGCCGCGCCGCAGCAGGCATCCTGAAGCTTGCAGGCGCACGTGGCTTGTCCTGAGCGTAGGCCGCCTGCGTGACAGGCCGCACCAGGCTGTTCAAAACTCCGGCTCCGGCGGCAGGAGGCTCTGCCCCAGCCGCCGGCATCGGACAAGCCGCGTCCAGCACGGGACGCCTAGCCGCCAGCCGATCCCAAAGCGCACCGGCGTACCGCCCTCCGGCCAGCCCGGCGGCGGGACCACCCACGCCGGGTCGTCCCCGAATGGACGGCGCAGCGCATAGACCCGCATCCCCCCGGTCACCGGGATCGCCCGCAGCTCGCCGAAGCCGTGCATTTCCCCGACGCTGTCCCGGAGCGCAAGCTCGGTGAAGTAGGCCTCGGTGAACCCGGGTATCGGCCCGGCGTAAGCCAGCATCTTTGCCGGCACGCCTGCAGGGACCTCCACCGGCACCGGGCGCAGCAGCAGCAGCGGCAGGGATGCGGCGACGGCCAGCGGCGCCAGCGGGAACCGCGCGGCGCGGCGCCAGCGCAGCAGGTCCCGCCCGGCCAGGAAGGCCAGCAGCGCCAGGCCGGGCAGCGCCCACTGCCAATAATGCACGTTGAAGAACCGCCACAGCCCCGTCGGCAGCAGGTCCACATAGGATAGATAGAGCACGGTGTGCAGCAGGATCATCACCGCCAGCAGTCCGGCAGCCGGTCCATGCGCCCAGGCCACCGCCAGCCCGGCCAGCGCAAGCCCCGCCCAGGGCGCCTGCCACAGCAGCCCGCGCCCGTCCAGGAACCAGTCCCGCGGGTCCGCCAGCAGGGTGTAGGCCTTCCATCCCAGGTCGTATGGCGTGAAGCCGAGGCCGGTGGACATCGCCATGTAGGGCGACGGCCCCAGCCCGTAGATGCGCCAGTGCAGCACCGCATAAGGCGCCGCCGCCAACAGCGCCCCGGTTGCGAGCAGCGCCACGTCCCGCAGCCGTCCGCGCCCCACCTGGCGATTGGCCGCCGGGCCGTCATGCGGGCGGTCGTTCGCCTGGGACCGCCACAGGCTGGCGGCGACGGCCGCCAGGACGCATGGTGCCGCCAGCAGCAGCTCGGTCGGGCGGACCAGCGGGATCGCCGCCGCCAGCAGGCCGATCAGCAACGGCCGCCGGTCGCCTCCCATGTGGGCGGCAGTGGCGGCCAGCAGCAGCCAGATCAGCGCAGCGGCGGGGATGGTGTTCCAGGGTACGATCCACCCCTCGAACAGCATGCGGCTGCTGACCGTGCCCAGCAGGAACAAGGGCACTGCCCAGCCGCGCTCCACCCCGACCCGGCGGGCGAACGCCAGGAACCCGGCGTAGCACAGCAGCAGCGACCCCAGGTTGACCGGCAGGAAGGGGTGCCCGTGGCTCCACCGCGTGAACGGCGCCGCAAGTATTGAGTAGCCCAGCGGATACCAGTGCCTGTCCGGCACCAGGGCGCCCCGCATCAGGGATTGCGCGCTGTCGAGGTATTTCCCCTGGTCGAACCAGCCCCACCAGCCCAGCGGATACTGGCTGTTGTTGCCGGGCAGGTAACGGTCGCCGAGGAAGCACCAGAGATACCAGGCCGTCAGCACCGCCGCCCCTGCAGTGCCCGGCCGGGCGACGACGGCGCGCAGCAGGCCGCCGATGGGTCCGTGCAGCCATGCCCGTCCCGTGGCCCAGCCGCGCCGGGCCAGGCCGAGCCGGGGCGCAAGGGGTGTGAGCG
>CAXTDP010000280.1:0-7290 GCA_964242295.1 uncultured Acetobacteraceae bacterium
CCCGGTCCACCCTCCCACCCGGCCGGAGGCCCGCCAAGGTTCCGAGCGGCAGGGCCAGCAGCAGGGCCAGCACGCCCGCTGCCCCGCCGACCCGGAGCGTCACGCCCAAACGCGGCGCCAGCTCGTCCAGCACGGGCTTGCCGGTCAGTAACGACCGGCCGGGGTCGCCAAGCGCCAGCCGGCCCATCCAGGCCGCGTATTGCACGGCGACTGGCCGGTCCAGGCCGGCTTGACGCCGCAGCAGCTCCACGTTGGCGACCGTGACCCGGTCCTCCCCGTACCGTGCCGCGGCCGCTTGCAGCGCAAGGTCGCCGGGCAAGGCGTGCAGCCCGGCGAAGCAGGCCGTCGCCACCAGCCCTGCGACGACCGCGGCCTGGCCCAGCCGGCGCAGCAGGGTCCGGATCAGGCGGCCCACCGCATGCCTGGCAGCCGGTAGCTGATCTCGAATGGGTCAAGCTGCAGGCTGGCCTTGTCGAGCCGGGTGGACGCGGCGGCGTTGTGCTCGAACCACGACACGGGGATGACCGGCAAGTCGCGCTGCAGCAGGCCGACGATGCGCCGCCGCAACACTGGCGCCTCGGCCGCATCGAACCCGGTCAGGTACTGGCCGACCAGCGCCCGCACCTCGGCGCTGTTATAGCCCCTGGACGCCCAGATCCCCTGGTCGGAGGCGAAGTCGGGCAGGATCGTGCCGATCGGGTCGGGAACGTTGACGTAGGTGCGGGCCAGCAGGGCGGCTTGCAGCGTCCCGTCCCGCGCGGCGTTGGGTATGGCGCTGCTCGGGCCGGGCCGCAGGTCCAGCGCCATCCCGACCTCGCGCATCTGCGCCTGCAATGCCTGGGCCATCACCGGCAGCTCCGGCCGGTTCGATGGGACCAGGACGCCAGCCGCCAGCCGCACTCCCTCACGGACACGCACCCCATCCGCTCCTGGCACCCACCCGGCCTCGGCCAGCAGGCGCTTGGCCTCGGTGGGATCGCGCCGGAGTGGCGGCAGCGCCGGGTCATGCCAGCCCTCCAGCACGGGCGGCAGCAGTTGCGTGGCGGCGCTTGCGGGATCGCGCAGGATGGCACGGGCGATCCCAGCCCGGTCAATGGCCAGCGAGAGGGCCTGGCGCACCCGCACATCGCTGAACTGCGGCAGGCCAAGGTTCATGGTGAACATGCGGACCCGCGGGATCGTGGCGTGCAGGATCGTGGCGCCCCCGCCAGCCTCGATGCGCTCGGCCGCCTGTGGCAGCAGGGTGAAGGCAAGGTCCGCCTCGCCGGCTTCGGCCATGTTGGCCCGGGTCTCGCCGAGCGCCGCGGCGGTATAGCGGACCCGTGGGATGGCTGGGCGGACGCCCCAGTGCTCCGGAAACGCCTCGGCCTCAAGGATCTGGGTGCCCTGGATCGCCGTGACCCGGTAAGGGCCGGTGGCGATGGGCCGTGCGACCTCTCCGGCCGCATCGAAGGCGCTGGGCGCCAGCACCACCCCGGCGTAATCCACCAGGAAGGACGGCAGCGGCGCAAACGGCGTGCGCGTGCGAAGCACCAGCTCCCGCTCCCCGTTTGGCTCGATGGCGGCGAACGGGATCGTGGACAGCGTCTCCGCCTTTGGCTGCACGCGCCGCAGGCCGGCGGCGACGGCAGCCGCGGTGACGGGGACGCCGTCGTGGAACCGGGCGTCGCGCAGCCGGAAGCGCCAGGTCAGCCGGTCGGGATCGACGGCCCAGCTCTCCGCCACCCCGCCGACAAGCCTGCCGTCTGGTTCGACCGTGACCAGGGTCTCGCCGATGCCCATGCGGGTCAGGATGAAACCGGTGTCCACCGGATCGGGTGTGTCATAGGTCCAGGGCGCGACCACCCGCAGCGCGCGTTCCTGTGCACAGGCGCGGCCGGGCCGCAGCATGGGGCTGAACAACGCCGGCGCCACCAAGGCAAGCCGGCGTGACAGTGCAGCAGACGGCATCATGCGGTTCCCGTGCAAGAAGGTTCGAGCCTGGGAATTGTCCATGCCCATCGCCCCGATAGCCAGCATGCGATTCGCCCTCCAGGGATTTGCGGCACATGGTCGCATGGAAGGGTCCTTGACGCAGGTGGTGAGCGGCAGTTCACCGACATCGTGACAGAGGGGTTGAAGCGATACAAGATATCAATCTAGGATGCACTTTATCATCTGCCGGGATTGCCCCTCATGGAAACCCTTCCCCAATCCACTGGCTCCTGGTCAGGTGACGGCGCCGTCGTCCTCGGGGCTCTGCTGTCCCGCCGGTCTTGCCCGCCCCGGCTGCTGGCCGACCCTGCGCCGTCCGAAGCGCACCTGCGCCTGATGGTGGAGGCTGCAGTATGTGCCCCAGACCATGCTGGTCTGCGCCCGTGGCAGTTCATCTGCATCCAGGACGCGGCGCGCGTCCGCCTCGGCGGCGTCTTTGCCACGGCCTACATGTGCCGCAACCGTTCGGCATCGCAGGAGCAGATGGACCGCGAGCGCATGAAGCCGCTGCGGGCGCCCATGGTTCTGGCCGTGGCAGCGTCCATCACCAGGGATCACCCGCGCGCAACGGTCACCGATCAGCAGCTCTCGGCCGGCGCCGCGGCGATGAACCTGCTCAACGCCGCACACGTCCTGGGATATGGCGGGATGTGGCTGACCGGCGAAAGCTGCTTTGATGCGAACGTCAAGCGCGCCCTCGGCCTGGCGCCGGACGACTTCATCGCGGGCTGGATCTATCTCGGCACGCCCCTTGCCAATGCTGGTCCCATACGGCGACCCGCCCCGGAGCAGGTGCTTCGGCACTGGACCGGGCTGCCCACCTGATGCCTGGAAGAGGCGCGCAGCCATGTTGCGGCGTCACGGGCGGGATCAACGACGTGACCGCTCGCAACGGCATGTGGCGCCGCCTCGGCGGGGACGACTGGACCGCGTTCGACGCCCTGCCGGCAGCGGCCCGGCGGCGGCTGCATGAGCACGCCTATGACGCCTGGGCGGTGAACACGCTGGCGCTGTGGCGGACCTTCCGCCGCCGCCACGCCAGCCCAGGCCGAGGGCTGAACACGCTGCTGCGCTATCTCGACGAGTGCGAAACGCTGGAGCGCGCGGCCTTTGCCGCCTCGCACCTGCAATCGCACGGCTCGCGGCTGCCGCACGTCGCGGCGCAGGCTTCGGTGCTGCGCTACGGCCCTGCCGGATGACTCGGTGCTGGCTCTTTATGGTGCTGCTGACAACGGCGCTGGGCGGCTGTGCCGCGGCTGCAGACCCAGTCAGCACCAGCGAACGGCTGGATCGGGCACGGGCCGACATCCTCCCGCCGCTCGGGGCAACCGAGTACACGCTGGACCGCCAACGCCTGCTGGACCAGCCCGGCGGCGAAAACCAGCCGCTGGCCAACTCTCTGGCCCGGCTGCCCGGCGTCACCGTCGGCCCCGGTGGTCAGGTGCGCGTGCGCGGCCAATAGCATCACGGCACCACTAGAAACCGAGAAGCCACATTGTGATTCAATGTATCAAAGGCACTCGACCGCTATTTTGATACGTTATACCAAGCTATCTCTGGCCGCCTTGGTAGGGCGGCATGGCCGCAGAGAGGGATGAGCGATGACGTCGATGCGTGCGGCCCTGCTGGGAACGGTTTTTGGTGCTCTGGCCCTGCCTGCCCACGCGGCCGACCCGCCGCCCTCGGCGCCAGCAGCGTCGGCCCCGTCCCGCACCGTGCCGGACCAGCCACCGCCGCCGGCGGTGAACCTGGGCGACAACCTGACCCTGGACGACGTCAGCGTTGTGGCGCGGCGGCTGGACGCCGCCCGGTCCGCCATCCAGCCCAGCCTGGGCGCGACGGTGTACCGCTTCGACCGCGGCGCGATCGAGACCCTGCCCCAAGGCGACCAGGCATCCTTGCAGCAAATCCTGCTGCAATCGCCCGGCGTGGCGCAAGACAGCTTCGGCCAGGTGCATATCCGCAACGAGCACGCCAACGTGCAATACCGGCTGGACGGCGTGCAGCTTCCCGAGGGCCTGTCGGTGTTCGGCCAGGCGCTGGAAACCCGGTTCGCGCACTCGCTCTCGCTGATCACCGGCGCCCTGCCGGCGCAGTATGGGTTCCGGCACTCCGCGATCGTTGACATCACCACCAAGTCCGGCACCACCGACCCCGGCGGCCAGATCACGATGTATGGCGGCTCGCGCAGCACCTTGCAGCCCAGCTTCGAGTATGGCGGGCGCAGCGGCGCCATCGACTACTACGTGACCGGCGAATACCTGCACAGCAACATCGGCATCGAGAACCCGGCCAACCGCTTCAACGCCCAGCACGACACGACCGACCAGTTCCGCGGCTTCGCCCACATCTCCGGCCTCCTGGACAGCACGACGCGCATCAGCCTGCTCGCAGGCAGCTTCCACGGCGACTACCAGATCCCCAACCGCGGCGGCAACCAGCCCGGCCTGGGCCTGACCGTCAACGGCGTCAGCGACCTCGACAGCAGCAGCCTGACCGAGCACCAGCGCGAGCTGACCCACTTCGGCATCCTGTCGCTGCAGAAGCAGTACGGCTCGCTGGACGTGCAGACCTCGCTGTTCACCCGCTACAGCAGCCTGTACTACACGCCCGACCCCCTCGGTGACCTGCTGTTCAACGGCATCGCGCCGACGACGGCACGGTCAAGCTGGGCCAATGGCACGCAGACTGACGCGAGCTGGCGCGTCAGCACAGACCACACGCTCCGTGCCGGCTATCTTGCCCAGGTGGAGCGGTCGGTGTCGAAGTCCAGTTCCTTCGTGCTGCCGGTGGACAGCACCGGGGCGCAGACAAGCGACCAGCCCTTCGCCGTCCAGGACAGCTCCGGCAAGAACGGCTACACCTACGGCATCTACCTGCAGGACGAGTGGCGCATCCTGCCCAAGCTCACCATCAACTATGGCGGCCGGTTCGACGTGGTGGACGCCTACGTGAAGGACAACGCGTTCAGCCCGCGCGTGAACGTGGTCTGGCGTCCGTTCGAGGGCACGACGCTGCACGCCGGCTACTCCCGCTACTTCACCCCGCCGCCGTTCGAGCTGATCGGCAACGCGACGCTGGGCAAGTTCGGGGCCACCAGCGGCGCGGCGCTGTCGAACACTGACACGACGGTGAAGGCCGAGCGCGCCAACTACTACGACATCGGCGCCAGCCAGGTGATCCTGCCCGGGCTGACGTTTGCCGTGGACGGCTATCTCAAGACCGCACACAACCTGATCGACGAGGGGCAGTTCGGCGCGCCCATCGCGCTCACGGCCTATAACTACGACCGCTCGCAGCAGAACGGGGTGGAGCTGTCGGCCACCTACGACCGCGGGCCGCTGTCGCTGTATGGCAACCTCGCCTACTCCCGCGGCATCGGCAAGAACATCACCTCGTCGCAGTTTGAGTTCTCGCAGGCCGACCTGGACTACATTGCGCACCACTATATCCATCTGGATCACGACCAGCGCTGGACCGGCTCGGGCGGCGCGGCCTACACGCTGGACGCCAGCACGGCCTTTCCAACCCGGCTGTCGGCGGACCTGATCGTGGGCAGCGGGCTGCGGCGCGGCGGGGACGTGCCGAACGGGCTGGCGCTGCCGGGCTACTACACGGTGAACCTGTCGGCGGTGCAGAAGGTGCAGCTTGTGGTGGGCAAGCCGACGGAGCTGCGGCTGGACGTGATCAACCTGCTCGACCGCCGCTACGAGCTGCGCGACGGCACCGGGGTTGGGGTGGGCGCACCGCAGTATGGCCTGCGCCGGACGATCCTGGCCGGGATCACGCAGCGGTTCTGACAACGTTGCTCAGCGTTCCAGGGTGAAGCGGATCGGCACCGTCACCGTGATCCGATCCTGCGCCATGCCGGCGGGGAAGGCGGGCAGCCGGGCGCCACGGAACATGGCCTGCGCGGCCTCGTCCAAAGCCGCCGACCCCGAACTGGATACCAGGGCGAACTCCAGCACCCGTCCGTCCCGGCTGGCGGTGAAGCGGACCACCGCGCGGCCCTCCTGGCCCAGGCGCCGGGCCTCCTCGGGATAAGACCGGTGCGATTGCAGCCAGGCGGCTAGGCTGCCCCGCCAATCGGCGCCGGCCGCCGCCATGGCAGCCGCTGACGGTGCAGGCGTCGCAGGGGCCGAAGCCGCCGGGGCAGGGGCTGGCGGAGTGGATGCAGATGGCGGCGTGACGGACGCTGCGCGTGGCATGACTGGCCCGGCGTCCCCGTTACGGGGCTGTGCGGCAGGTGCCGGGCGGGGCTGCGCCGGGCGTGGCAGGGAGCGTGGCGGAGCCGGCGGCTGCACACGGGGGCGCGGCTCGGACTGCACAGGCGGAGGAGCAGGAATGGGCGGCGGCGCCGTTGCCGCTAGTGGCGTGGGGCTGGACGGCACGGCATCCGGCGATGGAGGCACGGCCTCCGGCACAGGTGGTGAGGCCGTTTCAGGCGGCGCCATGGGTTCTGGCATGGGGGTAGGCACAGGCGGCAGAGGGTCGGCAGGCACAGGAGGCGGTGCCGGCGCGACAGGCGGCGGTGCAGCGTCCAGGGACACCGCCGCGGCATCGGACATTGGCGGGGCGGCCCGCGCAAGCGGTTCTGCCGCAGGCGGCGTAGATGGGGCCTCCGCAGCGGTCTGGTCCGCATCGGCCGGAAGAGGTGGCGCCTCCAGCGTCAGCAGGACGGGCGGCGGCGGTAGCGGGGCCGACCGGGCCAGCACCAGCGCGGCCAGCACGCCGCCATGCAGGGCCGCCGCCAGGGCGAACGCAGCAGGGTGAAGCCGTCGGTTCCCTGGTGGGCCGGACGGGTCAGGGATGCTGGCGGACAAGGCTACCGCGGCGCGGGCGCTTGCTCGGCCAGCAGCGACACCCGGGCGAAGCCGGCCGCCGACATTACGCCCATGACCTCCATCACCCGGCCATACGGCAGCGCCCGGTCGCCGCGCACGTACACCACTTGGTCCGGCGCGGACTGCGCCAGCGCCCGCAACCGGCCGGGCAGGGCGTCCGCTGCAACCGGGTCGGCGCCCAGGAACACCCGGCCGTCCCGGTCCAGGCTGAGGACGACGGGATCGTGCGGCTTGCTGAGCTGTGCCGCAGCCGTCTTGGGCAGTTGCAGCGGCACGCCGGACATCATGAGCGGCGCCGTCACCATGAAAATGACGAGTAGGACAAGCATGACATCGACCATCGGCGTCACATTGATCTCCGACAGCGGCGCCAGGCCGGCGTCCTCGTCCTCGCCGCCCGGCGGCACCCGCATCGCCATGCCTGCTACTCCGCCGCCCGTTGCAGCGCGTCCGGCGCCCCGGCGCCCAGCCG
>CAXTDP010000281.1:0-7284 GCA_964242295.1 uncultured Acetobacteraceae bacterium
CAGGTCGCGTGGCAGATCGATGGCGTCGAGATCGAGACGATGGCGGGGGGGCCGGCCTCGGTGGGGCGGGCCTCGCGCAGCCACTTGGGCAGGCCGCCGTCCAGCACATAGGCGTCGTCGTGGCCGAACAGGCCCATCATCCACCAGCCGCGCGGGGCCGAGGCGATGCCCTTCTGGTCGTAGAACACCACCTGGCTGGCGTTGGACACGCCCAGCTCGCCCAGCAGGCGCTCGAACCGGCCGGGGGTTGGGACCATGTGCGGCAGGGTGGTGTCCTGGTCGGCGACAGCGTCTATGTCGAAGAAGCGGGCGCCGGGGATGTGGGCGCGGGTGAACTCGGCCTGGCCGTCCTTGCCCTCGTTGGGCAGGTACTTGGTGGCGTCGAAGACGACGAGGCCCGGCTCGCCGAGATGGGCGGCCAGCCAGTCCGTGGTGACCAGCGGGTCCATGCTATGCCTCCAGCGCCAGGGCGATGCGGCGGTTCTGCCGGCCCTTGTTCTCGATCTTGAGCACCCTGATGCCGCCGATGTCCGCGGTGCTGGCGACATGGGTGCCGCCGCAGGGCTGCAGGTCAACCGGGGCTTCGCCGATCCGCACCAGGCGTAGGCGGCCGGTGCCGCGGGGAGGCTTGACCGAGAGGGTGCGGACCAGGCCGGGGTTGCTGTCCAGCACGGCCTCGTCCACCCACTCCGCCGATACGGGATGGGCGGCGGCGATCAGGGCGCGGAAGCCGTCCTCTAGCGCTTCCTTGGGCGGTGGGTCCGGCAGGTCGAAGTCGAGGCGGGAGCGGTCGGCGCCGATCTGGCCGCCGGTCACGGCTGCACCGGGCAAAAGGCTGCATAGCAGGTGCAGGGCGGTGTGCATCCGCATCAGGGCGTGACGGCGGGGCCAGTCCAGCACGGCCAGGACCTGGGTGCCCGGGGCGGGCAGGGCGGCGGTGGAGGCCAGGTGCAGGATGGCTTCGCCTTCGCCCTTTACGGCCTCGGTCACGGTGGCCTCGCCGCCGTCCCAGCGGAGCACGCCGCTGTCGCCGGGCTGGCCGCCGGAGCGGGCGTAGAACGGGGTGCGGTCCAGCAGGATGCCGGAGGAGTCGGCGCGGAGGACGGTGGCGGGCGCCTCCTGCAGGGTGGAGTCGTCGAGGAACAGGCGCTCGGTCATGCGGCGCCCCACTCGCGGCGGAGCCAGTCGCGTTTCGCCGCCAGCCAGAGCAGGGCGATGGTGGTGACGGAGTTCGGGTAGTCGCCGGCCAGGGCCGCGGCGATGGCGTCGTCGGCGCGCATCTGGCGGACCTGGATGTCCTCGTTCTCCGATTTCAGGCCGCCGTGGCCGACGATGCCGGGGGCGGCGGCAGGTGCGTGGACGCGGCCGGCGAACATGGTGCAGCGTTCGTCGGAGCCGCCGGGGGTCAGCACGAAGTCGCCGATGCGGGTCAGCAGGTCGGCTTCCAGGCCCATTTCTTCCACGGTTTCGCGGCGGACGGTTGCGGCGGGGTCCTCGTTGTGGTCGCACAGGCCGGCGGGGATCTCGACCATGACGGGCGGGACGCCGGCGACCAGGGCGGGCAGGCGGAACTGCTCGATCAGCACGACCTGGTCGGTCCAGGGATCGTAGGGCAGCATGGCCGCGGCCCGGCCGCGCACGAACAACTCCCAGGTACGGACGGCGGACATGGCGCCGTCGAAGCGGCGGTGACGGAAGCGGACCACGTCCACCGAGAAGCGGCCGGACCAGGCGGTGTCGTTGGACAGGATTTCCACGTCGGGGTGCTCGGGAATGGCGGCCATCGCATTCGTGTAGCCTGGTGCGGGGAGACGGGCCACCCTGGAGTGGGCTGCCGCACGGAAGGCTTACCTTGTGAGGCAGCGGGGCTTACCGCGCGAGGTAGCGGGCTCGCATCGGCTTTAGCAGCAGCAGGGCGAGCGCGGCGGTCAGGAGATCCGCGCCGATGGCCAGGCTGAATACGGGTGTCCAGCTTCCGGCGTAGTCGTGGAGGAGGGAGGCCAGGGGGCCGCCGAAGATCGCGCCGATGCCCTGCGCCATATACAGGCAGCCGTAGTTCTTGGTGGCGTGCTCGGTGCCGAAGGTGTCGGTCAGGGTGGAGGGGAACAGCGAGAAGATCTCGCCCCAGCCGAAGAACACGACGCCCGACAGGAGGACGAACAGCACCGGGTTGCTCATGGTGGCCAGCCAGGCCGCCATTGCCAGGCCCTCGAAGCCGAAGGCGAGGACCATCGTGTTCTCGCGGCCGATGCGGTCGGACACCCAGCCGAAGAACGGCCGGGTCAGGCCGTTGCACAGGCGGTCCACCGTCAGGATCAGCGGGACGGCGGCGAAGCCTCCGATGACCAGCTTGCCGATGCCGAGGTCGTTGGCGAAGGGCACGATCTGCGCCGTGACCATCAGCCCCGACGTGGACATCATCGTCATCATGGCGAACATGAGCCAGAACAGCGGCTGGCGCAGCATCGTGGGGGTGTCCACGTCGGCGACGCCCGACTGCCGCCGGGTTTGGGCCACCAGGGCAGGCGGGGCGGCGCGCAGGCCGAGCGCGGCGACGACGCCTATGGCGCCGAGGATCAGGCCGAACTTCACCAGGGTCGGCCCGTAGCCGTCCGCCTTCAGGCTGTCGTCAATCGGGAAGTTGGTCAGCATGGCGCCGATGCCGTAGCCGGCGGCGACCACGCCGACCGCGAAGCCGCGCCGGTCGGGGAACCATCCCACCATCTGGCCGACCACGCCGACGTAAACGATGCCGGTGCCGAGGCCGCCGAGCAGGCCGTAGGTTGCGTATAGCCCCAACAAGGTGGTTGCCTGGGCGGCGAGCACCCAGCTCAGCCCGGTCAGGGCGGTGCCGGCCGCGATGAGCAGGCGCGGGCCGAACCGCTCCACCAGCCAACCCTGGAACGGGCTGAAGAAGGTTTGCAGCACGATCAGGATCGCGAAGGTGGTCTGAACCTGCGACGCGGTTGCGTTCAGGCTGATGCCGAGCGGCTTGGTGAATAGCGTCCAGACATATTGCGGGCTGCTGATCGCCATCATGCAGACCAGGCCGAGGCCGAGCTGGACCCATCGCGTGCTGGCGACGGGCAAGGCGGTGGCAGGTTGCACGGTGGTGCTCATGGCGGCTCCGGAATGGCGTTTTCCGAAGCGATGCAAGCAGCGGGCCAGCTACTTGGCTGGGATTGCCGCACCTTGGGGGCGGGACTAGCGTCCGCCGAACCTTGATAGGGACGGGCCATGATCGAGCTTTATGCCTTCAACACTCCGAACGGCCGCAAGATACCTGTGGCGCTGGAGGAGATGGGTCTACCCTACAACGTGCATGTGGTGGACATCACCAAGGACCAGCAGTTCAAGCCGGACTTCCTGCGCATCAGCCCGAACAACAGGATACCGGCCATCGTGGACACCGAGGGTCCAGGCGGCGAACCGATGTCGGTGTTCGAGTCGGGTGCGATCCTGCTTTACCTCGGTGAGAAGAGCGGCCAGTTCCTGCCGGCCGACCTGCGCGCCCGGGTGCCCGTGCTGGAGTGGCTGATGTGGCAGATGGCTGGCTTTGGGCCGATGCCGGGCCAGGTGCACCACTTCCTGACGGTGAACGGCGATGACCAGCGGTATGGCTTGGCGCGCTATACGAAGGAAACCCGGCGCTTGTATGGCGTGCTGGACCGGCGGCTGGCGGAAGTGGAGTTCGTGGCGGGCGCCTTGTCGGTCGCCGACTTCGCCATCCTGGGCTGGGCCTGGCGGCACGAGCGGCATCAGGTTGACCTGGCGGATTTTCCCAATGTCCGCCGCTGGTATGACCTGCTGATGGCACGTCCTGGGGTGCAGCGCGGCTTTGCGGTGGCGTTGTCATAGGCGGCGGGGTCGTAGCTGGGGGGCAGGGCGTGCCTGATTGTTTGACGCCGGGACGGCAACGCCGTAAAAGCTTCCGTGCAAACGACGTGTGAGTGACGACCCCGGCGGAGGGGTGGCCGAGTGGCTGAAGGCGTCGGTTTGCTAAACCGAAGTAGGGCGTCAAGCCCTACCGTGAGTTCGAATCTCATCCCCTCCGCCAATTCGCTCATACCTAGTCCGCCGCACCAAGCGCACGTTGGGTTTGCGTCCGTGCACGGCTTTGTCATCAGACGGATGAACGCCGGGCCTCCCGCCGCAGAACAGGATAGCTTATGCAGGGGGTACACCTAAGGCATACGTGCCTCTTGCCGATTCGCGGCTGGAATGCTCACGAAGCCGACGACCATAGGGGAGGGGCTTCTGGCCTCGAAACCACCCATGATCCTGCTGGTTGACGACGATGATATCGTGCGTGAAACATCCGCAGATATGCTGCAAGAGCTTGGCTATACGGTGATGCAAGCAGCGAGCGGACCTCAGGCGTTGGATATCCTTGACGCCAATCCTGGGTTCGACGTGATGGTGACCGATATCCGCATGCCTGGGATGTCGGGCCTTGAGTTGTCCGACATGGCCGCTGGGCGACATGCCGAGTTGAAGATCATCCTGATCTCCGGATATTTCCGGCCGCAAACCCTGAGGCGGCGCTTCCTGCAGAAGCCGTTCCGTACCTATGAGCTGGACCAGGCGATCAAGGCCGAGATGACTGCCTGAACGCTTGCTTGACTATGCGGCTGCGCTGGTGGGGTGACGAGACCTTCTATGTAGTCCCTTTGCCAGAATTGAGGGGTTGGACGAATTTTACCGGCACATGCCAGCTTCGCTCCGGTCATTGTAAGCCGATGTAGCCGACGTGGTGCCGCCTATCGTCGAACGGGCACGAGGGCTTGGGACGCGAGGAGAATCAACACCGCGTTGTGAACTGGCACCTGGGCGGAATCATCCAATTTACCTTCTATTGCCAACAGCAATGGAATCCCACGTAGTGCAGACTGACCTTCCGGCCTGCTTGACCACACCGATCGCGGTGGCAATACCGGTCCGGAACGAGGAGGCGCTGATACCGGCCTGCATTGAGGCATTGGGCCACCAGTCCTGCGCGCCGGTGTTCGACTTGGTCCTGCTGATGAACAACACGACAGACAGGAGCGCAGAGGCCGCACGACGCGCCGCGGCTGGCCTGCCGTTGCGGCTGACGATCCTGGAGCATGAGTTTCCGCTGGCTGAGCAGACGGCCGGGCATGCCCGGCGCTTAGCGATGCAGGCGGCAGCCGGCATATGCGGACCCGGGGGCATCCTGATGTGCACGGATGCGGACGGCCGGGTCGCACCGGATTGGATCGCGGCCAACCTGTCGCAAATACGCGGCGGCGCGGATGCCGTAGCTGGGCGGGCGCTGCTGGACCCGGCAGACGCCGCGTTCATTCCGGCAGCCCTGCACGATGCCGATGCGCGCGAGTGTGCTTATGCCGCTGTCCTGGACAGGATCGCGACTCTGGTGGACCCGGACCCGGCAGACCCCTGGCCCCGCCATACCGAGCATTCCGGCGCCAGCATCTGCGTGACCTGGACGGCTTGGAATCGTGCTGGAGGAGTGCCGGCCGTCAGCCTTGGCGAGGATCGGGCGTTCTTCCAGGCGTTGCGCCGGATAGATGCCCGCATACGTCATGCCCCCGATGCCTGCGTCACCGTGTCCGGCCGCATTGCCGGGCGAGCCGCGGGCGGCATGGCAGACACCATACGCCGGCGGATGGAAAGGGCGGAGTTGTTCTTGGACGACGCGCTGGAGCCGGCATTGGACCGTGTGCGCCGGCTCCGGCTCCGGGAGCGCCTGCGGCGTGCGCGGGCCAATGCGCGGCTGTTGCCGGACTTGGCTGGAGAGCTTGGCATTTCAGGGGACTACCTGGCCGATGCGGCAGCCGCGCCGACGTTTGGCATGGCATGGGAGATGCTGGAGCGGGAATGCCCGTCCCTCGCGCAGCGCCCGGTGCCGACGGCCGGGCTAGAGGCCGAATTGGCCGGAGCGGAACGCATCCTAGAGGGTCTACTCCGGATCGGTGCACCGTCCGAGGTGCTCGAAGCCGCTGATTAGGCCGGACTGTTTTTGTTTGAAAGCAGAGCTTTGCATGCTGGTCTGGTTTTTAGGCGTCCAGACCTGGTCGTGACCTGACCTCGGGCCGCCAGCTTATCCCACTTGCACCTGGCTGGGCGTGCGGCCCGACATCACTGGCCCGGGACAAGGAAGGTCTCGTAGGGGCGCTCAAACACCCGCAGCAGTTTGGCAGGCAGCGTGAAGCCGGTGGGATCGTCGGTGATGAGACCGCCGTACTGGGATTGGTGGGCCATGATGGCCTTGGCCTTGGTGGGCAGGTCATGGCGGATGTCCAGGCGGAAGCCGTCCGGCATCTCCGGCAAGCAATGGCCCGGCGGCAGCATCCAGCCCCAGACGGGGTAGGACAGGTGGCGCAAGGCGAGGCTGCCGGCCACTGCCCGGGCGAGGAGGTCAGCCGCCTCGTGATCGCAGTGCGGGTCGTGCCGCCAGGGGGCAAGCAGGGTTCCGATGCCGGACGCCCTGCACAGCGCCGACACCTTATCTACGGCGTCGTCGAATGCCGGCCCACCCGTGGGCGCGGCGGTGTCGCGATGCCCGGCAAAATGGATGCGGTTCGGAGGCAGACCTAGCAGCCGCACCGCCTCCCTTGCCTCGTCCTGCCGTATCTGCGTGAGCCGGGCGGGAGGGAAGGCGGCGGACCCGGGATGCGAGCCGGCGCCATCGGTCAGCACCAGGACCACAGGCGGGGTACCGGCGCGGCACAACGCCGCGATCAGCCCGCCGCAGCCGAGGCTTTCGTCATCGGCATGGGGCGCCATGACCAGCACGGGACGGTCGCCCACGATGTCCGCCAGGGCGCCTACGGGTAAGGCTTCCATCGCCTGCAACACCTGGCCTGCGGGGATCACGGGGTGCCCAGGCCATGCAATGCCGCCTCCGTCAGGACCGCATCGGGTGCGGGCTGGCGCAGGTAGGTCGCGAGGTCGCGCAGCATCCGCTCCAACGGGTTCGTGGTGAGGAAGGCGCCGAAGCCGATGGAACGTTGCGCCAGGCGCATCGCGTCCAGGCACGCCTGCTCGACAGCGATCCGGGCCAGGTTGACATAGGCGACCTGGTCCGCGACCGGCTGCACCCCGTCCTCGGCGCAGCGGCCGGCTGATTCGGTCCACAAGCGGGCGGTTTCCTGTGCGATCAGCAGGGTGCCGAACCGGTCCTGCTGGTGCGGGCTGCCGACATGGCCGCGTGTCCGGAGCTGGGCACCGACTGCGGCGACCACCGCATCCAGCCCGCCGAGCGTCACCGCCATCGTGCGCCAGGCGCCGGTGGAAAGCTGC
>CAXTDP010000282.1:0-7266 GCA_964242295.1 uncultured Acetobacteraceae bacterium
GATGAGCCCAGGCGCGCAAAAACGCTCGCAACCTCACTCCGACAGGCTGCTAGAGCCCCTTATTCCACCCGCAACGCCATGCGCACCCCGTTCATAGCCGCCGGATCTTCAAGCCAGGCAAGGCGCTGGGCGGCGGTGGTGGCAAAGCGCTGCATCAGGGCACGGCGGCGGGCAGGTGCCAGGGGGTGCAATGGGGCGTCACGCAGCATCTCGGCTTCCGGTCCGCACGTGACAATGAGGCCGGTGTCGGGCGGCAACACCGCTAGCGGAAAATCGCTGTCCACGGCGAAGAAGAGCGCGTCCGAGTAGGCCCGGTACTCCGGCCATTTCCCGTCGGTCTGGAAGTCACGCACACCCGATTTCACCTCGATGCAGACGAAGCCGCCATCGGGCCGCAACGCCAGGATGTCAGCCCGGCGGTGGTTCGGCAACGGTACCTCGTGCACTGGCGACCATCCCATCTGCATGCAAAGGCGAGCGGCGGCACGCCGTACGGCCAACGAGCGCTCGGGCAAGGTGGGTTCGCGCACGACTTCAACAACAATGTCCATGTCGCTGTTTACACCAGCCTGGTACGCCTCGGCTATGGCCGCCTGCACAGTTGCGTTGTCATCATTGGAACCCCTGGCTGGTCCGGGCTTTCATACTCGATGGTCGCCACGCGCTTTGCCGTCGCCATTCACATCCTGTTGCTGCTGGCATCCGGGCTGGTGGACGGGCCAGCGACCAGCTTGCGCATGGCGCGGAGTGTCAACACCAACCCGGTCGTCGTACGGCGCATTACGGGATTGCTGACGCGTGCCGGGCTGGTCCGGGTCAAGCGCGGACCTGGCGGAGCGGAGTTGATGCGGGCGCCGGAAGAAATCACGCTCGGCGACGTTTGGCAGGCCGTCAACCCCGGTGGCTGCCGCCCGTTGCTGCCGGTGCATGGCAACCCCAACACGGCCTGCGTTATCGGCTGCAGCATTCATTCGGTGCTGGGCGATGCCTTTGCGGCGGCCGAGGCGGCGATGCACGCATCTTTATGCCGGACTACACTTGCCAGCTTGGTTGGCGGAATGCTGGCCGCCACGCCAGCCAATAGCGGTCGGCTTGGGCTAGGGTAGGTCGCAGTCGCGTCTGCGCGTGAGGCTGTTGGACTCCAAGGTGTAGACATCTGCTCACAGTCAAGGGATTTGCGGCGGTCTAAGCCCAGGCTGGAAGCGCGTTCAAAGGCCTAACCCGTCAATTGCCTGCGCCAGCCGCACATCCCGTTCAGACAAGCCGCCAGCGTCGTGCGTCGAAAGGATGATCAGGACGCGGCCATAAGTGTTGGACCACTCGGGATGGTGGTCCTGCGCTTCGGCGAGAAGGGCCACACGGGACATGAACCCCCAAGCGGCATTGAAGCCCGAGAAGTTGAACTCGCGTTGGATGGCGTCCCGGCCGGGCACGGGATGCCAGAGCGGCAGCATTTCCTGAAGGGCGGTGCGCCCTTCGGCGGGTAGAAGATTTGCTGATGCAGGCTTCATTTCGGTTGCTTTCCTCGCCGGGATCGGGCGGATACCCGCCATGCCGATCTATACCCTGCCGCCCGCACCCGAGGACATCGCCGACTTGGCTGACCGGGCGCTCGTCGCCATTCCCTCGGCGCTGCGCAGGCACGTTCGCGGCGTGTCCATCCTGGTGGAGGAGGTCGCCGATGACGAGACGCTTGCTGAACTTGGCTTGGACAACGCCTGGGAACTGACTGGCCTGTATCGCGGTGTTCCGCTAGGCCAAGCCGAGGCGGCCGGCCCGCGTCATGCGCCCGACCTGATCCTGCTTTACCGCGAACCGATCCTGCTGGAATGGATCGAGACTGGGGAGGACCTGTTCCGCCTGGTCCGCAACGTCCTGATCCATGAGATCGCCCACCACTTTGGTTTTAGCGATGCCGAGATCGCCGGCCTGGAAGCCGAAGGCGACTGACGGACAGGTCACGCCGTGCGTCCACTGAGCAGCCTAGCGCCCAATACCCCAGCTCCTGCGACCTGGCTGTTGCTGGCGCTGAACGTCGCCGCGTTCTTCGCCATTGCCGCAGCAACGGGAACGCTGACCCTGAGCGTGCCGGCAGCGATACGGTTCGGCGCCTTGTATCCTGGGGCATTGAATGGACGCGACCTGTGGGGCGGGCAGTGGCGCCTCGTGGCGTCGGGCTTCCTGCACTTCAGCCCCATGCACCTGCTGTTCAACATGGTCTGCTTGGCGTCCTGGGGCACAGCCGTCGAGCGGCGGATTGGCACGGCATGGTTCGTTCTGCTATATGGGACGTCGCTGGTGGCCGGCAGCCTCGTCGCGTCGGCCGAGCCGCGCGGGGTGACGGCCGGGGCATCCGGCGCCATAGCCGGGCTGCTGGGAGCGCTGCTATATTTGTCGCTGCGCCGCAAGGTGGAGATGCCGTTCGCAACGATAGCCGTGACGGTTGTGCTGAACGTGGCCTTCTCGGCTGGCGTGCCGTCAATCAGTTGGCGCGCCCATTTGGGCGGATTCATCACTGGCATCCTGGCCTGCCTGGTGCTGGACGTGGCCGCGTGGGTGTCCGGGTGGATGCTGCGGTGCCGGTTCCCGGAATGGCTCAAGCTGGATCTGATGCTGGTCCCAGCGCTGGCGGCCGTGACCTTTCCGGTCAGCCTTCCGGTCCTTGGAGCCTCACTGCTGTTGTATGTCATCTTGGTAGTGAAGGCGGCCGACCTGGCGCTGTGCCGGCGGCGTGGAATGGCTGCAGTGGCCGGCGGCGCCATGCTGGCGCAGGCAGCACTTCTAGCGAGAGCCGGGGCAGGGTTTGGGACAGCAGGGATGCAGGCGGCTGGCGCGGCGCTGGCGGTCATCGCCCTCCTCCACCTGCGGCCGCTGCTGCGTGGATTGCAGGACCGCAGCTTCGTTCCTGCCACGTTGCAGGCGGAGCGGCGGCGCGTGCGGGGCCTATAGTGTCCGCCTACGCCGGCGACGAGACAGATCGGGCATGTCCACAGCGACCCGGCTGCCGTACCGCCTGACGTCCGGCCACGACGGCACTGGTTAAGAGGCCGTGCGGTTGACCTGATTTGCACAGGCTTTGTTAAGCGCTCTCCCCGATACTGCAGCCATGGCTGTCCTTGCCGAACCTACGGACCTTACGGCTTCGGCGCACGGCAAGTGCGTCCTGCAGCATCCCGTGTTCACCCAGTTCGGGGACGTGCTGTTCCGACCGGCCGAGGCTGACGCCGCTCCGGTGATGATCTTCTCTCTTGGCGGCACCGTAGCCGCCATCCCGCTCCAGTCGTTGCAGCAGAACTACGGTATCGAGGCTGGCAGTCCGGACGCAGTGATGCTCGGCCTCGTCGTGCGAGCGTTGGACTTTGTCGCCGAGGTAAGACCAGGAGACTCGTTCCCGCTCGAAGTTCTTGGCCGTGGCGCAAGCTGGGAACCTAGCGCCTTGCATCAGCGCGTGGCGGAGCAGCGGCTGCGGCTGCAACTGGTTGGCGCCTTCGGCAACGGGACCTGCCCGACCTGGGCGTCGGACGATCCGCAAGCCGTACTGCAAGCTGCGGCCGAGCCCGACATGGATGAACGCCTGCAATTCGCCGCCATGGAGGCGGCAGCCGTGCTGGATTTGCCCAACGCCACGGCCGTCGCACGCCTGCTGGCAAAGGCGGCGCACGAGTTGGGTTTCGTTGAAGCATTGCGGGATCGGCTGCTGCGCCGGGCCGGCCTGCTGCTGGCGCAGGTGGACACGCTTGGTGCCAGTGTGGGCCACAATCTTGGCGCCATCGAACTGCTGTCCCGCGTCCGCCGTCTGGCTGGCATTGCCTATAACAAGCTGCGCGCCCGGTTCCACGAGTTGGACGCCTGCACAGCCGACGTGTCGAAGGTGTTGCGGGACGTGGACGGCTGGACCTGCACCGTGCGCATTCACCGGGACTGGCTTTATAGCAGCCTGCGCGCCTGGGAGAGCATACTGACGGCGTGGGAAGGTGGCGGGAATGTCTGGTCGCAGAACACCTGGAACCTGCTGCGCCGCACATACAGCTTCCTTTCGCCACGTTTCATGCCGGTGCAGGATTGGCAGATTACCCATCATGTTCACAATTCGGATGCGGCTTTGCGCGAGCCGATGGTTTGGTAACTGGCTTCATGACAGCTTAAGCCCTCTCCGCTCAATTCCTGTTACCGAACGACACCGAACCGTGTCATGGTTGCCCGTTCATACGGGCGAAGCCCGGCGTCAGCGAAACACGCAATGGGCGACCCCAAAATGCTCATGCAAGATGTTGCGGCCGCGCGCCGCACGCTTCTGGCCGGTGCAGGTGCCGCACTGCTGCTTCCCGGCGCCGGGTGGACCAAGATGCCGATGGGACTGGCGCAGGCACTTCATTTTTGTCGCTTCAAGCCAGGCAATGCGGAACATATCATCGTCACCGACGATCAACTTCCCTTAGGCGACTTCAACGCCGCATTCCCAAACATCTCCCAGGACGAAATCGTCCGGCGGCTTCACGGCACCTTCCTGTCAACCAGAAGCGCCGTGCTGGAGCAGAATGTGCTGGTCGTGACCACCGGTGACCGCGGCGTGCTGTTCGATACCGGCATGGGCGGAGGCACCCTGTTGGGCAATGTGGTCAAGGCTGGTGACGGCTCCCACTATTTGCCGGCTGCGCAGATCTTGGAGGGCGTAACCAGGCTATAGCCCTTACTAAGCCGGAACTTCGGGGAAAGAAGCGTTGCGTCCCGCGCCTTAGCCCTGCCAAACTTGTGCGACGCAACATGGCGGAGCCGCATGGACCAGGAGCAGACCACCCCTGAGGGCCTCGCGCAGACGCTGACGGACGCCGTAGCCGCCGCGCGGGACCGGGCGCAGGAGGACCCGTTCGGCAATCCGGTGCTGCTGGTGGCACTGGCCATTTCCCGCCAGTTGGACCGGGGCGGGCTGGACCTGGATCAGGTGGGCAGCCTGGTGCGGCTGCTTCGGGACCGGGCTTTCGTTGGCCGGGCTGCCCGCCTGGCCGGGTATGCGCACAGGTCCGGTGAGCCGGATGACGCCCTCGGCACCTTGGCCCGGCGGCTGGCGCGACCCGATCCGCTGGACAGCCCAGTGCCGTTCGCCGCGTTCAGCGACGCCTGCCGGCGTACGCGTTTCGCCGCGGTGTTCACAGCGCATCCGACCTTCTCCGCCCCAGCGCCGGTGCTGCACGCACTGGCGGACACTGCGGACGGCACGGCCCCGCCCGCCTTTGCCAGCCACCGCCCCAACCGTCCCACGCTGGAGGAGGAGTTCGACCAGGCTGCAGCCGCCATGCATCGCGGCCGCGACGCGCTGGACGACTTGTCAGCCGCCATGCTGCGGGAAGCCGCTGCCATCTGGCCGGACCGCTGGACCAGCCTGGCCCCGCAACCCGTCGTGCTGGCAAGCTGGGTCGGCTACGACACCGATGGCCGCACCGACATCGGCTGGTGGGACACGCTGCGTTTGCGCCTGCGTATGAAGCGGATGGGGTTGGCACGCCTGGCCGCTCAGATGGGCGGGCTACCGTCCGGCACCGCGTTGGCCGCCCGAGTGGAGGAGGCGGTCGCCGCGGTGGATGCGCAACTGTTGCTGGCCCCAGCCAGCGCCGATCCCGCCGGGGTCGCGGCATTCGCCGAGGTGCTGGTCGGCCGGCGGGATGCCGCCCTGCTGACTCCGGCGCCGCTGATGCCGCTGTTCGACGCCGCCATTGCGGAGGCTGAGGGCGATGACCGCCTGCGGCTGCTGGTCGCGCGGGCCGGGCTGGTCGGGCATGGCATGTCGCTGGCCCATACGCATGTCCGCCTGAATGCCACCCAACTGCACAACGCGGTCCGGCAACGGCTGGGACTGAACGACCCGCCTGGCGATCCGGTGCGCCGCCGGGCGCTGCTTGCCGGGATCAATGCCGCGCTGGACGCGGTCCAGCCGGTGCCGGTTTACTTCGGCGCGCTGCTGGCGGAGCAGTCGTCCGCTGTCCGCCTGATGATGACCGTCGCGCAGATCGTCAAGCATGTGGACGGCACCAGCCCCGTCCGCTTCCTGATCGCCGAAACCGAGAGCGGCTACACCCTGCTGGCTGCCCTGTGGCTGGCCCGGCTGTTCGGCTGCGACCGCAACATCGAGATCAGCCCGCTGTTCGAGACCGGCGAGGCGCTGGAGTCCGGCGCCCGCGTGCTGGACGAGGCGTTGCGCTCGCCGCACTACCGGGACTACCTGCGGCAGACCGGGCGGCTTTGCCTGCAATTCGGCTACTCCGACAGCGGACGCTACGTCGGGCAGTTGGATGCGTCCTATCTGATCGAGCGGCTGCGGCTGCGCGTCGCCGACGCCCTGGCCCGGCATGGCGTGACGGGTATCGAGGTCGTGCTGTTCGACACCCACGGCGAGAGCATTGGGCGCGGCGGCCATCCCGACAGCATGACCGACCGGCTCCGCTACCTGTCGCCTGCCGCAAGCCGCCAGGCCTTTACCCGCGCCGGCGTCACCGTCCGGGAGGAAAGCGCCTTCCAGGGTGGCGACGGCTACCTGCATTTCGGCAGTCCGGCCCTGGCCGCGGCGACGGTCGCGCGCATTGCCGAACATGCCTTCGCCGACCCGGCTGGCAGCCACGACCCGATCTATGACGACCCGGACTTTGCGGTGGACTTCTTCGCCACCATCGGCCAGGCGATGCGCGGGCTGGTGGAGGACCCGGGCTATGCCGCGCTGCTCGGCACCTTCGGCCCGGCGCTGCTGGACCCAACGGGGTCGCGTCCCAGCGCGCGGCAAACGGACGTGGGCGGGCCGGTGGCGATCCGTCATCCTCGGGAGCTGCGGGCGATTCCCAACAACGCCATCCTGCAGCAGGTCGGCTGGTGCGCGAACACCTTGCACGGCCTGGGCGCCGCGGCGCTGCGGAACCCCGAGCCGTTTGCGGAGCTGCGCCGCACGAGCAGCCGGTTCCGCCGGGCCATTGGGCTGGCCGCGCATGGGCTGTTGCACTCGGACCTGGATGTGCTGCGCGCCACGGTCGCAATGCTGGATCCCGGCACTTGGCTGGACCGTGCAGCTCATGCCGGGGTGCCCGGGCGGCGCGAGGCGCTGGTGGCGGTGGCGCGAGCGCTGGAACGGCTGGGCCTTTGGTCGGACCTGACGGCAATGTTCCACCGGGTGCAAACGGACCATCTGCAACTGCGCGCGGTGTGGCCGGACGCTCCGCGCATGGAGGATGAGGAGGTGCTGCTGCACGCGCTGCGCCTGGCGCTGATCCAGCGCATCTGGCT
>CAXTDP010000283.1:0-7252 GCA_964242295.1 uncultured Acetobacteraceae bacterium
CCGCTCGGCGGCCGGGTGGTGATGGCGGGGCGGGTGCGGCTCGGCACGATCCTCCCGGCGCTGGCGGTGGAGGGCGTGGGCCGGCTGCGCGGAGTGGCGGAGAAGGCGCCCGTGCACGAGGCGGCCCTGTGAGGGTTCGGTAGCGGGCAGGCCCGGGCTACCCTCCTCTCGATTCCGGTTTCGCCAGCCAGGCCGGGCTGGATGCGCCGTCCAGGGCAGGTTCGGCGGCTGGCCGCGTCGGACCTGGCCGCGGCCTTGCAGCGGCGGCAACGGCCCGGGCGGTTGCCACCGGCACCAGGTGACGGGACAAGCCGCGCTCCATCCGGTTCCACAGCCGGCTGATCGCCTCGGTGATCGCCAGGTAGATCAGCGCGGCATACAGGTAAATCGTGAAGTCGAAGGTCCGGGCGAAGATGAACCGGGTCTGCCCCATCAGGTCCAGCAGGGTCACGATGGCGGCGAGCGCGCTGGCCTTGACGATGCTGATCAGCTCGTTGCCCAGCGGGCGCAGCGCCACCAGCAGCGCCTGCGGACCGACTACATGGCGCAGCATCCGGTAGGGCGACAGGCCCAGGGCGCGCGCGGCCTCGATCTGGCCGCGCGGCACGCTCAGGATGGCGCCGCGCAGGATCTCGGCCTGGTAGGCCGCGGTGTTGAGCGTAAAGGCGAACAGGCAGCAGTAGAAGCTGTCGCGGAAGAACCACCACAGGTTCGCGGAGGTGAGGAACGGACGCACCTCACCCGCGCCGTAATAGACGATGTAAAGCTGGCACAGCAGCGGCGTGCCGCGGAAGAAGGTGACATAGGCCAGCGCCGGCCAGGCGATGAAGCGGCGCCGCGACATGCGCGCCCGCGCCAGGGGGTAGGCCAGCAGAAAGCCCATGGCGCAGGCTAGCACCACGACCTCGGTGGTGATCTGCAGCCCGAACAGCAGCCGCATTCCCCAGGTTTGCAGTAGGTCGAGATCGAGCACCGCGCCCAGGATGTTTGTCAGCATCAGGCGAGGCCCTGCACGTGGCGGCCGTCACCGGCATAGCCCTGGTTGGCCCGGCGCTCCAGCGCGGCCTGGCCGATGCTGGAAAGGATGCTGAACAGTAGATACACCCCTGCTGCCGCCGTGTAGAACAGCAGCGGACGGGATGTCGCCCGGCTGGCCTCCGACGCGGCGCGCAGCAGGTCCATCACCGCAAGCGTCGAGATCAGGGAGGTGTCCTTGACCAGGATGGTCCAGATGTTGCCCAGGCCCGGCAGGGCGACCCGGCCAAGCTGCGGCAGCACCACCAGGCCGAATACCTGGCGCCGGTTCAGGCCCAGGGAGCGCGCGGCCTCCGCCTGGCCCGGCGGCACCGCCTGCAGCGACGATACCCAAACCTCGCTGCTGTAGGCTGCGACGACGACCGAGAGCGCGATGACGCCGGCGACGAAGGCGTTCATCTCGATCCTCCAGCTGTCGCCCAGGTGCGCCGACGCCCAGTTCAGCAGGGCTTGCAGGCCGAAATAGACGATGAACAGGGAGAGCAGGTCGGGGATGCCGCGGAAGAACGTCGTGTAGACGGCGCACAGGCCGCGGACCACTCGGCTGCGCGATAGCTTGAGCAACGCCAGCGCCAGCCCGCCACCGAAGCCGAAGGGGACGGTGGCGAGGCTGAGCAGGATGGTGATCAGCACCCCGCGCAGCAGGAGCGGCGCCCAGCCCTGGTCGCCGAACAGCAGCTCGAAGGCAGGCACCGGGCGGACCCTCCTACGCCTGGGCCATTACTTACCGCGTATATTGATCTTGAAGTACTTGGCGGCGATGGTCTTGTAGGTGCCGTCCGCGTCGGCCTCGGCGATGGCCTTGTTGAACATGGCGGCCAGGTCCTTGTCGTCGGGGCGGAAGGCGGCGCCGACGCCGGGGCCGAAGATGTCGGGGGTGCGGGGGATTTCCTTGACGACGCGGCAGCAGCCGGGATTCTTTTCCATGAACCTCTCCGCCACCAGGATGTCGCTGGTCACGTAGTCTATGCGGCCGTTGGCGAGGTCCAGGAAGGGTTCGTCGCCGCCGGGGTAGAGCTTCACCTCGATGCCTGGGTAGTACTTCTCCAGGTAGTTGGCGTAGATGGTGGAGGATTGGGCGCCGACCGACTTGCCCTTCAGGGCGGCGGGCGAGATGTCGTCGCCCTTGATCTCGGTGCCTGCGATCCAGACGGGCGCGGTCGCGTAGTACATGTCGGAGAACAGCACCTTCTGCGCGCGGGCCGGGGTCATGTTCATGCTCGAGAAGATGACGTCGAACTTGCCGGACAGCAGCGCGGGGATAACGCCGTCCCAGTCTTGGTTCTGGAAGGTGCAGGTCACCTTCATCTTGGCGCACAGGGCGTTGGCGTAGTCCACCTCGAAGCCGACGATCTTGCCGCTGGGGTCCACGCTTTCCCACGGCGGATAGGTGGCGTCCATGCCGAAGCGTATGGCCGTCCACTCCTTGGCGGCGGCAGGCGCGGGGGCAAGGCCGGCGGCGAGCAGGGCGGCTGCCCCGAGCAGCGACACGAAGTTCATGCGGATCATCGGCGTCTCCTGTTCCTTGGTGGGCGCGGGTCTGGCGCGGCGATTGTTCCGCGGGGATGTAGGATAGCGCAAGCAATCAATGTGCCAGGGCGGGATGGGTCTTGGTTGGGCAGAGGGCTGCTGGTTATCTGAACATCTCAACGGCAGCCGCGACCAGGGCGGCGTTGCCGGAGGCAGCCGTGCCATCCGGGAGCATGCTGCCATCTTCCAGCCCGATGCGGGTGGACCAGCGGCGTCCGGCGGCCAGGGCAACGAAGTCCCAGATCGTGGCATCGGAGCCGTGCAGCAGCCGGGGCCGCCGCAGCCCGGCGCGGTCCAGCACCACCGCGATGCCATCGGCAACGGCGTGCGCCTCGCCGATGGCCTGCTCACCGATCTCGATGAGGATGCGGAGGGTGTGCCCGCCCCGGTCCAGCGCGGCCAGGCGCTCGGCATCGGCGACGGAGGCCAGCCCGGCCTCGATGCCGGCGCCGTGTTGCCGCAGCCGTTCCATGACCGCCGGGGCGCCGGGATCCGCCAGGTTGACGGAAGCGTAGTCCGGCAGCTCGCGCCAGCCCTCGATAGCTGTGAGGGTCCGCTGCTCGTCGCCCTCGATCCATGCGCCGGTCGAGACGCCGATCAGCGTGCCGGGACAGGCTTGGCGCACCGCGAGCATCGTCGCGTCCATCGTCGCCGCGCCCAGGGTTTCGCGGCCGTCGGGTCCGCGGGGGTGCAGGTGCAGCTCGGCCGCTCCAGCGGCGATGCAGGCGGCGCCATCCCTGGCCATCGCCGCAGGGGTGAGCGGCAGGGCGGGGTGGAAGCTGGCGGGGCGGGCGCCGTTGATGCAGGCTTGGACGATCATGGGGCTGAGCCTCCGCGGAATCCAATCGTCAGTTGGCGTTGCGGGTTGTCTTCCGTCAAACCGATTTCAGCACGCTGCTAAGGATTTGTTCTGTCTTTGTTCATAAAGTGGGTGCAACCTCCTGTCCGCAGAGTGGGGGAACACATGGCAGGTCCCGTCGTCCTCGTTGATCCAGTCTTGGTGGCTGAGGCCGAACAGGTCATCGGGGAAGGTCTGAGCGCCTTCAACGACGAGGTGACAGGCGTCAACGACCGCCAGCCTCTGGCCGTGGTGGTCCGTGACCCGAACACTGGCGCGATCCTGGGCGGCGCGGCAGGGCGAACCTCATTGGGCCTGCTGTTCATCAACGTTTTTCATCTGCCCAAGCACCTGCGAGGCGGTGGACTGGGCAGCCGTATCCTCCATCTCGCGGAGGAGGAGGCGCGGCGCCGCGGCTGCTGCTCGGGCGTGCTGCTGACCATCAGTTTCCAGGCCCCCGGCTTCTACGAGCGCCACGGCTGGCACCGGTTCGGCGAGGTGCCGTGCTGCCCGCCGGGCACAAGCCGCATCTACATGATGAAGGAGCTGTAGGCGGCTTTTGTGTTGCTTCGTCAAAGGGTCGGATACCGTCGGTGAATTCACCCGAACTATCGGGATATGCGTTGGCAAGCTGAGGAGACCCGTCCTCGATGCCGGTGAAGCCTGGTCCACAGGGCCAGTGACGTTGTGAACAAACGGGCAACTCAGAATTCGCCAACGGTATCGGGTCGTTTGACGAAGTGGTACAGCCTACTCCTGCCTAGACCTTCTTACCGTTTAGTCCCTGCCAGCGCAGTAGCCGCAGCGCGTTCAGCGTCACCAGCACGGTCGCCCCCGTGTCGGCCAGGATCGCCGGCCACAGCCCGGTGACGCCGGCGAGCGTGGTGCTCAGGAACACCAGCTTGAGGCCGACCGCGACAGCGACATTCTGCCGAATGTTGGCGAGGGTCGCGCGGGACAGCGCCACCAGCTCGGCTACGCCTGAGACACGCTCGCGCAGTAGCGCCGCATCAGCCGCTTCTAGGGCGACCGCGGTGCCGCCACCCATGGCGATCCCCACGCTGGCGGCTGCAAGCGCTGGGGCATCGTTGATGCCGTCACCCACCATCACCACTGGGCCGTGCGTCTTCAGCGCCTCGATCTCACGCAGCTTGTCATCCGGCAACAAGTGCGCACGCACGTCCACGCCGAGTGACCCGGCGATAGCCCGTCCCGTACGCTCATTGTCGCCGGTCAGCATGACCGAAGCCACCCCCATGCCCTTGAGCGCGGCTATGGCCGCCGCGGCGTCCTGGCGCGGCTCGTCGCGCATCGCCAGGACGCCAAGCACGCACCCCCGCGAGAACACGACCACCGCGGTTTTGCCCTCCTCCTCCAACGTGCGGATGCTTGCAGCAAGCGCCCCCAGGTCCGCGCCCCGTTCGGCTGCGAAGGCCGGACTGCCGACCGTGACCCGGACGCCGTCCACGGTGGCCACCGCCGCCTTGCCCGGCACCGCGCTGGCGGCGCGGGCCGGCGGGATCGGGATGGACCGCGCTTCCGCTGCTTGCACGACGGCGAGGGCAAGCGGGTGGGCGCTGCCCGCCTCCACGGCAGCGGCGACGCGCAGCAGTTCAGCCTCACCCCGTCCTTCCGCCGGCAGCACGTCGGTCACGCGCGGCTTGCCCTGTGTCAGCGTGCCGGTCTTGTCGAAGGCCACCGTGCGGGCCTTGCCCACCGCCTCCAATGCGGCGCCACCCTTCACCAGCAAGCCCCGGCGCGCGCCTGCCGACAGGGCCGATGCCACCGCAGCCGGGACCGAGATGACCAGGGCGCAAGGGCAGGCAATCAGCAGCACCGCCAGGCCCCGGTATATCCAGGTCGCCCATGCACCCCCGAGCAGCAATGGCGGCACCAAGATGACCAGGGTGGAGACGACCATCGCCCCGGGCGTCCAATAGGTGCTGAATCGCTCGATGAAGCGCTGTGTCGGCGCACGGCTGGCGGTGGCCTGCTCCACCAGGCGCACGATCCGGCTGATGGTGTTGTCCGCCGCCGCCGCGGTCACGCGCACGCGCAGCAGCGCGGCCGTGTTGACCGATCCCGCGACCACGGCCTCCCCTGGCCCGCGCGCCACAGGCACGCTCTCGCCTGTCACCGGGCTTTCGTCCACCGCGGATTGCCCTTCCAGCACTAGACCATCGCAGGGCACGCTGTCCCCGGGCCGGACCTGCACCACGTCGCCTACGGCAAGGCTTGCTGCGGATACTTCCGCGACCGCTCCGCCATCGCGTTCCACCCGCGCCATACGCGGCATCAGGTCAACCAGCGCGCGGATGCCAGCCCGTGCCCGTCCGGCGGCCACGCCTTCCAGCAGCTCACCTACGGCGAACAGCAGCACCACGACGGCTGCCTCCTCGGCCGCATTGATGGCGACAGCGCCCAGGGCAGCCGTGACCATCAAGGTTTCAATGGAGAACGGCGTGCCGGCGCGAGCCAGCGCCAGCGCCCGGCGGCCGAAGGGCAGCACCGCGGCGAGCGTGGCAGCCAGGTAAAGCCAGTAGGCTTCCGCCGGGAACACATGCGCGAGTGCCCAGGCCGCCCCGACCAGGACGGCGAGCAGCCCGGCCAGCCGCGCCTTGCCGGTGCGCCACCATGGCACGCCGGGTTCGTCGTCGTCCCCGTGTGCATGGCCGGCGTGGTCGTGGTCCGGGGCATCATGCCGCAACTCGGCATCGCCTGCCGGGGCAGGAAGCGGACGCACCTTGTAGCCCAGCGCGGACACCGCCCCGGCCAGCGCCGCCGCATCCGCGCCGCCCGGAGCAAGCCAGGCCGTCAGCGTTTCTGCCATCAGGTTCGCTGCCACGTCCCGGACGCCGGGCAAGCGGGACGCCGCTGCTTCCACCTTGGCGACGCAGGAACCGCAATCCATGCCCTGTACGCGCAAGCGGACGAGCTGGCCGGCGTCGGCGGGGTCAGTCTCCGTATTCGCCGTGTTGGTGGTGCTCATGGGCCGGCGCTCCTTGCGCGAGGGGGCAGGCTTCCGAGATAGGACCTGTAGCCGCTACAGGTTCAAGGGGCATTTTATGGGTGTGGACGCGGGTGGGGCAGCGGCCCTTTCCATCGGCGAGCTGGCCCGGCGGGCAGGAACCAAGGTGGAAACGGTGCGCTGGTACGAGCGCGAGGGGCTGCTGCCGGCCCCGGCCCGCACCGCGGGCGGCCACCGCGCCTACACCCGGGCGCACCTGGACCGGCTGGCGTTCATCCGCCACGCTCGCGAGCTGGGCTTCCCGCTAGACCAGGTGCGCGGGCTTCTGCGCTTGACCGATCACCCGGAGCGGTCCTGCGCCGAAGCCGACCGGATCGCGCGCACTCATCTGGACAGCGTGCGTGGCCGCATCGCGCGGCTGCGGGCGCTGGAGGAGGAACTGACGCGCATGGTGGCCGACTGCGGCCAGGGCCGGGTAGCAGAGTGCCGCGTTATCGAAGTGCTGGCCGACCACAGCCACGCGAGTTGTCTGCATGTTGACGGGCATGGAGAGCTGTCCGCCAACCGTCTCTGATTTGCACCTTGCAAACCCTGCCCCCAGCTCCGTCCGTCAAACCAATCCAAACCGGTCACACCCGCCCTGTCCGGAAACCCTGGGCCTCCCACGGCGAAGCGGACACCTTGATTGCCGGATGAGACAACAGACAAGCTCATCCGCTTCTCGCATTGGTTCCACGCGGGCCTGCTGCCAGTGGTCACGGTTCGCGCCATGCCAAAAGCCGGTTTTCGGTTGGAGACATCATCGTTGCGCGGTTCGCAGCACGCCCCAGGGCTATCGCACTTCGAATGATTTGAGGAGTTCGATGAGGTAGGTGTCGTCC
>CAXTDP010000284.1:0-5473 GCA_964242295.1 uncultured Acetobacteraceae bacterium
GGGGAGCGAGGCCACCTTGCCGCGCGCGAAGACGTCCGCCGAGCTTTTCGAAGCGTCCGACGAGGACAGCGACATCCCGTTCTAGGCCGCCCATCCGGGCCGGCGCCCGTCCCGGGGCCGGCCCGGCCTGATCCTTCACGGCCATCCCCCGCAAGCAACGGCCCGTGCGCCCGGACGGCGGCGCACGGGCCGCCTCCGTCGGAGGTCCGACCATGCACCACGACACCGTTGCCAGCACCCTCGCCGGCGTCGCCCACGGCGGCTGCGCCGAACCCGGTGGCATGTCCCTGATGGACGCTGCTGGCGCCGACGCCTGCCCCTGCTGCGGCCAGCCCGCACGCTGGTGGCACTGCGAGCGCGTCGAGGACGGAAGCGTCAACGCCTACAGCGGCCTGACTTGCGCCGCCTGCGGCCACACCGAGGGCGACCGGCCCGACCAGAACGACTGACGCGCCGGCACCCGCCATCCCCCGACCGACCACCCCAGCCCAGGAGCCAGTCATGCAAGACCCCACGCGGGACCCGCTCTTCCCCGACGCCTGCCGCATCGGGCGCATGTTCATCACCCCATGCTGCACCGCCAGCACGCATGAGTACCTGGTGGATGGCGTCCTCCACCTCGCCTCCCGGGTCGCCGGCCATGGCTGGTTTGAGCCACGGTCCGGCTGCATCGAGGACATCAACGATGACGGCACCCTGGTCGATGCGGACGGCACCGAGCGGCGCCTGCGCTGGCGCGCGGACCGGGAGGGAACGTAGCATGCCCGGTCCCGCAAGCGACGAGGAGCGCGCCCGGCAGTATCGCTCCTGCCTCGACAGCGCCGCACAGTGGCGGCAGGAGGCCGAAAACCTCCGCATCCATGCCGCCCTGCCGCGCCTCACCCTGGAAGCGAGCGCCGCGCTGCTGCGCAGCGCCGGGTGGGCGGAGCAGACTGCCCTATACTGGCAGGCTGGCGCGGAGGATTACCGGTCCTGACCGCACCGTTCGCGCCATCCTGCGCGACAAGGGGGGCAGACGCACCTGCGTGTGCGCCCCCACCACCAGGAGCCGCAAGGATGCGCGTGCCGCCCCAATCCGCCTCTGCCCACCCGCCCGAACCTGGCGTCATGCTCCCCCACTTCCCGGCGCAGCTCAGCCTGTTCCCCGGTGTAGATGACACCGCCGCACCCGGCCTCGACCTGCTCGAAGAGCAGCAGCGGCAGGAGGATGCCTGGCAAGCGCGCCAGGACCTGCTGCGCGCCGCGCAGCTGCGCCTCGCCGCCCAGCGACTGTGGGGCTTTCCCAACGCGGTCCGCAACCCGGACGGGCCGTGGCGGGACCTGCGCGGCCGGGCTTACGACCTCTGCCTTTCGCGGCAGTGCTGGCCCGCCTACTACCTGCTGCGCGCCGGCGCCGACGTTGCCCAGCGCATCACCGTCCATGTCCGGCCGGGCTGCGACGCCATCCCGGCCGTCGGGCGCGCCGCCGCCCTCTTGGCCGAGCTGGTGCCAGTCAGCGTCGCGCCCTGCACCGCGCCGCACCCCAAGTGGGAAGCGTCCTGACGCCCTACCGTCCGCCCCCGGAGGCCAGCCACTCGCCCGCCTCGCGCGGGTCATACGGCACCCAGGTCTCGCCCCGTAGCGCCATCCCGACCGCGCGCGCCGCGCCCTCTGCTTCCTCGCACCGCGCGTGCGCCTCCAGCAGCAGCTCGACCGCCCGGTGGCTTTGCTCGTCCGCCCGCTCGCCCATCTGCTCCGCCCACGGGCTGCCGGCCGTCTGCGCGTCCAGCGCCCGCTGCTGCGTCACCGCCATCCGGTGCGACGCCTCGCTCGACGCCCGGCACGCTTCCACCGCCGCCTTCACCAAGGGGCTCAGCAACTCTTCCAGCGCCAGCCGCCGCGCCTCGCCCGGCTCCGGCGCCACCGCGTTCATGATGTGCTCCGCCGTATCCCGATCCACCCGGTGCCGCAGGTCGTGCGCCGGCTCCTCCACCCCGAAGCTCAGCGCCGCAAGCCCGACCTCCCGGCTGTCCGGCGCGATCTCCCGCACCAGCCCCATGCTGGGACGCGCCCGCAGCTCCACCGGGAAACGGACCACGTTGTCCTGCCCAGGCAGCAATTCGATGTGCATCTTGGTCCCCTCCGATTCGTGGACCCAAATTACGCCGACACGCCTATAGGCGTCAAGCTATATCATTGTAATCATTGTGCTTTGCATGCGCTCGGCAAGTTGTCAGCCGTCGCATGCCCCCATCATGCGCTCGGCCGCCTCCTCCGGCGTGCCGATGAACGTGTGCCCCAGGTGGTCCTGCACGGCGATGAACCGCCCGCTCAACAGCTCCTCCCGCAGGTGCGCCAGCGCCTGCTCCGCCAGCGCCTCCGCGTCCAGCGCAGGGTCGTCCCATGCCGCGCGCAACGTCCGCGCCACCACCGTGCCGTCCAGCCTCGTCCAGGGCATCCCGCCGCCATCCCTACCTCGCGCCTACCGGCGCACCTCGCCACCATGCCTGCGCCGCCCCGCGCTTGCCCCGCCACAACGCGGCGCATACCGTCGCCGTCCATGAGCAACGTCGAACCTGCAGCCTCCGTGCTCACCATCCCCGCCAAGGACGGCTACCCGCTTGCGGCAACCCTGCACCTGCCTCACGGGATGCCGGTCGGCCTCGTGCTCGTCAGCCCGGCCACGGGAGTGCCCGCCCGCTACTACGCCCCGTTCGCCTCGGCCCTCGCCGCAAGCGGCCTCGCCGCCCTCATCTATGACTACCGCGGCGTCGGCGCATCCCGCCCCCGCAAACTTCGCGGCTTCGGCGCACGGATGCGCGACTGGATCGACCTCGACGCCGAGGGCGTGATCTCCTGGGCGCGGACGAACCACCCCGAGCTGCCGCTGCTGGCCGTCGGCCACAGCCTCGGCGGGCACGCCATCGGCTTGTGCGACGGCAGCCGGCACCTTGCCGGCGCCGCCATGGTTAGCTCGGCCGTGGCGTGGATCGGCTACGTCCAAGCCGGCGCAGAACGCCTGCGCGTCCGCGGCCTGCTCCGCGTCCTCGGCCCCGCCCTGATCCTCGCCGCCGGCTACGCCCCGAAACGCTGGGTCGGCCTGGGCGCCGACGTCCCGGGTTCGGCGTTCCTGGAATGGGCGCACTGGATCGGGCTGCGGCGCTACTTCTTCGATGACCCGACCATGGACGCCGCCGCGCGCTTCGCCCGCGTGCGCGCGCCGTTGCTGCTGATCGGCGCCGACGACGACCCCTGGACCCCGGCGCCCGCCATCGACCAGCTCGCGGACTACTTCACCGCCGCCCAGCACGAACGATGGCAGATCGACCCAGCCGTCACCACCACCGGACGGATCGGCCATGCCGGGTTCTTCCGCAAGGAGCACAAGGAAACCCTCTGGCCGCGCCTCATCGACTGGCTGCTGCGACGGGCGGAGAACCCAGCCTGATCCATGAGCCAGGCGAAAACTACCGCCTGGTCACCTGCACCCGGTCGATCATCACCCCCTCGGGATAGTCCAGCTCACCCGTCCGCACCACCTGTGCCCGCACCCGGAACCGGTTCGTGAAGTCACCCGTGTCGTGCTCGCAGGTCTGCACCACCGGCACCTCGACGTCGTAGCGCAGCACGTCCAGCACCACCCCCTTCTCCAGCACCGCCGCCGCTTGGTCCGCCTGCGCGCGGCACAGCCACCGGTCCCGCACTGCCGCCTCGCGGTCCACCAACGGCCCGAATGGACCGTCAGCGCCATCCTGCCTAGCGCTGCTGAACCGCGACCGCGCCGCGGCCATCTGCCCCGCCTGGTCGTGGTAGTTGTACGTGTAGGACGCAACCAGCGCCGACACCGTCCATTGCAGCAGGCCCGGGTCGTCCATGCTGGCGCTGTCCAGCGCCACCATCCGCGCCGTCGCGCCAACCTGGCCGCCTGGCGCTTCCGCGTCCCCGGACGGCAAGCGTGCCGCCATCTGGTCCGTCAGCGTCGCCAGCCGGTCAGCCACCCCAGCCAGCCTCGATGCCGCCGCGTTCAGCGACGCCGCCGACGCCGCCAGCGCACCCTGGCGGTCCACCGGGGCCGGCTGCGGGAAGTGCGGAGGAGGCGACGGGGGCACGTAGGCCGGAACAGGCCTGAGAGGCGACGGGGCGAGCGAACCCAGATCCGCAGCCTCGGCCAGCACCGGGAGCGGACCCACCGGCAGCCGGGCACGACCCGGCTCCGACAGCAGGAACACTGTTCCCGCAGCGGCCACGGCCACCACGGCAGCACTCCCCAAACAGATCAACGCAACACGCCGCGGGCCAGCGAACGCCGGATCGGTCGGCGGATACTTGATCGAGTGGTCCATGATGGTCCTCACATGCCGCAGCAGGGATCATCCCCCGCGCTCCGGCACCGTCGCTCACCCCGGCGCAAACGGACCCTGGTCGCACGACGCCGCTGCCGCACCCGGTATGGCGAGCAGGCCCGGACGCACCTCGGCTTCCCGCCGCAGGTCGTGGCGTGCCGAGGCGATCACCTGCGGAATGCTCGCATAAGGCTGCCAGTCCGGATCGCAGAACTGGCCATCACGGAATTCCAGCTCAACTAGGTCGAAGTCCTCCTTCCCCGGATGCCGCGGCGGCGCGTGCTCATAGAACCGGAACATACCCGGCGAAAGCGCCGGACGACGCCACCCCACTGGCACCACGTGCCTCAAGCCCCGCCGCCAGCCCGGCATCCCTGCAGCCCGGCCAGCTTCCGCTAGCGCCAGCGCCTCGCGGTAGACCACGCTCGCCAACTCCTCGATCGCGTTCGTCACGCTCACCCCGACATGCGACCAGTCGTGCATGAAACAAACGTGCCAAACCCCATCCACCCGGTCCACCGTCACCAGCGAACGGCACCCGCCCCCGGACCTGCCCAGCTCCCGCGCCATGAAGTGACGCCAATACCGCAGCGCCCGCCTCGCATCCGTGAACGCCGCCAACCCCGCCGGCTGGGCCACCGGCAAGCTCGCAACCGCCGCGTGCCGCGCTTCCCGCGCCTCCTCCTCCAACCGGAACGCCAGCAGGTTCACCTCCGCCACCGAACCCAGCACGTCCGTGTCCACCGCTGGGAGATCCACCTCCGTGGACATGCTGAACCGCCACGCCGCATACTCCTGCACCGTCGCATGCTGCGTCTCGAAGGTCTTCAGGCACGCCAGATGGTGCGCGTCCCAGGCCGCACGCGCCTCCTCATGCGCCGCAGCCGTCAACTCGCAGCGCCGCGCACCGAACAGTATGTCTCCCAGGCGCCGCAGCTCCGCCGCATGATGGTCATGCACCGCATCCGAATCCAGATCATGCAACTCATTGATCGTCGGCATCTCATTCTTCCCTTTGGCGGTCGTTTGTTCGTCGGGCTGTCCGAGGACCGCCTTCCTGGATGCGAGCATCCGCCACGGCGGCGCGAACGGATGCGGCAGATCGAAGGGGGCGCCTGCCTGCTCGGCGTGGGCGTGTCCCCGCCAAGCGG
>CAXTDP010000284.1:5483-7244 GCA_964242295.1 uncultured Acetobacteraceae bacterium
CTCTATCGCCGCGAGAGCGGCGACGGAGCCGCGCAAGCGCGCGTCTCCGCGGCTGCGCCGTAACGATCCCTCACGCAAGCAAGTAAGACAGCGCCAGCCCGGGTGTCTGTTCCCCGGTGTCGCCCCGTCGTGAGTTGGCCCACCAGGCTGGCAGGGGCAGGCCAAAGGGTGGGTCCTCGCCATGCTCCCCGGGCCAAGCGGCCCGGCTGCGCGTGGCTCCGGTCCCGCGCCATCGCGCGCCTTTGGCCTGCCCCTGCCAGCCTGGTCAGAGGGCCTCACGACGGGGCGACACCGGGGAACAGACACCTCACCAGGGCGGGGTCTGTCAATGAATACTGCCAAAGCGGCAGTATTCATCAAGCAAGCAAGGAAGAACTCGGGGGCTCTCCAAGGATCAGAGCGGGGCAGGGGCGGCGTCAATAGTAAAGTGCGGCATGAAGGCACAATATAATTAACATTAATAGCAGGTTAAGCCTGCTTTTCTCTTGTATGATTTGGCTTGATGTGGGATAACTGTCTTGCGGTTGATGAGGACCGCAGCGGGTCGCCCCCGCAGGTGGTAGGACACCAAACGGGGGCTGGCCACAGAACAGGATGAAGACACATCATGTCCCAGGTTGATACCAACATGGCTTCCGCGATCACCGCCGCCAAGGCCGCAAAGGGCAAGACCGCCCCGGCGCAGGGCAAGGCCCCGGCCCGCGTCCCCGCCCGCCCCATGCAGGGCGTCCGCACCGTCATCAGCTTCATCACCGCCCAGCGCATCTGCGCCACCGAGGGCATGGCTACCAAGATGACCCAGCTCTACGGGCTGCACGAGGTGGACTACCACGCCATCCGCGAGGCCACCGAGGAACACATGGTCAAGGCCGCCCAGGCGCTTGAGGGCAACATGGTCAACAGCGACGGCACCCCGAACGAGCGCGCCATCGAGATACACCTGCAACGCATCGTGGACGCCTACGTGCGCTCCGCCCACGGGGCAGGCGAGTTCTTCGACAAGAAGGCCGCAGAAGCCCGCATCGCATCCAGCGCCGTCGCCAACGCCGACCGCGACGAGGACCGCCAAGGCATCGACGGACTGGAAAACCGGGCGCAACGCGCGTGCAGCTTCGCCGCCCAGCTTGGCCTGCAATCCTACGCCATCCTTGCCGCAGCACACGGGGCCGTGGACGCCTATGCCCACGTCGTCGGACGCCCCTGGAAACCCTACGAGGGCACCGGCGGCAACGTCAGCACCCAAGCCATCGCCATCCAGGCCAGCGCCTTCGACCGGACATAGCAGGACCACAGGCGGGGGCCGGACCAAAGTCCCCGCTACCTGGCCCAGTTCCGTTCAGACTCATCGAAGGATGCAGCACATGCGCCTACCCGGAATGCCGGACACCACGCCGCGGCACAGAGAGGAAATGCTTCGGCTCGCCGCCAGCGGTTTCCAACTCCTCGCCCTGGCCCTGATCGGCGGGGCCTTGATCGCGCCCCTGTTCAACCCAGCCATCGGCGCACCCTGGATCACCACCCTGTCCGCCGCCGTCGCAGGCGGCTTATCAGAGGGTGCAGCGTTCCTCGCCTTGCTATATATTCCGTTCAACGCGGCACCCGCCGCAAGCTAGGAGACACCACATGGCTGACTTCCTGCTCAACGCCGCCCTGTGCTCAACCGCTTTCGTGCTCACCGCATACTTCACCGTACGCACCTTTACCTACCTCGCCCACAAAGGCTGACCACCATACCCCGCCGGCGCACCCAACCCGCGCCGG
>CAXTDP010000285.1:0-719 GCA_964242295.1 uncultured Acetobacteraceae bacterium
CGGCTCGCGGCCCGGCGCCGGCCGCCCAGGGCTGGTCCACCGTGACGACGACGGGGCCGTGGACTTGCTGTAGCCCTACCATCGCCGAGGCGCCGAGGTTGTGCATCACCAGGTCCCGGTTGGCCTGCACGGCGGCCCGGTCGTCGCCGCCGTTCATGCTGCCGTTCAGGCTGGCATAGGGACCGGTGCTGACGCCGCCGCGCCGGGTGAAGAAGCCGTGCCGGACCGGCAAGGCGGCGCTGGTCAGGGCCTCCGGGCCGGTCATGGCTCGAACCCGGGGGGCGTGGGCAGGTCCGGATGGGCGATGCACAGCGCCTTGAACAGGCGGCCCATCCGGTCCGGCTCCGCCAGGCGCTGGGCCGCCTGCATCAGCGATGCCGCCTTGGCTGGGGGCTGGGTGCGGGCCAGCCGGCCGCTGCGCTGGAACAGGCCGAGGCGGGCCAGGAACAGGCCCTGCGGCACCGGGCCGTGCACCTTTGTGCCCAGTGCTGCGCGGGCGAGTGCGGCGAAGTCCACGTGGGCCGTCAAGTCCGCCTCTCCTGGTGCTGCCAGCGGGTCGGCCGGCTTGCCGTTTTGCAGGGCTTGCAGGCTGTCGCCGGCTGCACTGTGCTCCGGGCCGTAGTCGAGGAACAGCGCGGCTCCGCCATCTTGGGTTACCCGGGTGGCGATTCCTGCTGCGATGTTCCGCGCGGGTTCGCAGAGTTCGCGTACGGCTCCCT
>CAXTDP010000285.1:729-7213 GCA_964242295.1 uncultured Acetobacteraceae bacterium
CTCCGGGAGAGGGTTGGGGTGAGGGATGCCACGCAGGGCTGGCCCGGCCTGATCCAGGGACGCGGCTGTGCAAGTCCGAGGTTCGTCCTTGCGGCTTCCCTCACCCCGGCCTTCTCCCGGAGGGAGAGGGAGCAGGAAAGTGCCGTCCTCAACCGGCGTTTCCACGAAGGACCCGCTCTCGACGAACCGCTCCGTCCACGCTCCGTTCCGACACACGAATTGGCGGATCGGCAGGGCGTCCAGGAACTCGTTGGCCAGCAGCAGCATCGGGCCGGCTGGCACGGAGGCTAGGTCGTCGTGCCACGCCATGCCCTCCGGCAGCGATGCCGCCTGCGCGGCCCGCAGGCGCGGCGAGGTTTCCACCAGATGCACCCGCAGCGCCGCCCGGAACCCCGGCGCCGCCTGGGCCACCGCACGCAGGGCATCGGCCATCAGGGTGCCGCGGCCGGGTCCGCATTCCACCAGCAGCACCGGGTCGGGCCGTCCCATCGCCTCCCAGGTTACCGCAGCCCATAGGCCCAGCACCTCGCCGAACACCTGGGTGATCTCCGGCGACGTGGTGAAGTCGGCGAACGGGTCGTGGTTGGCGTAATAGGCCGCGTTGGCCCGCGCCATGAAGGCGTCCAGCCGCTCCATCCTACGCGGCCGCCGTCGCCACGGGCCGGGCACGGCCGATCAGCCAGATGCCGGCGGCGATCATCGGCAGCGACAGCAACTGGCCCATGGTGGCGCCCGCTATCAGGAAGCCGAGGAACTCGTCGGGCTGCCGGAAGGTCTCGCCGATGATGCGGGCAATGCCGTAGCCCACCAGGAAGGCGCCGGTCAGGGTGCCGAACCGCGTCCGGACCGCGGGCTTGCTGCACAGGAACGACAGCACGAGCAGCAGCAGCAGGCCCTCCATCCCCGCCTGGTAGAGCTGGCTGGGATGGCGCGGCTCCGGCCCGGCGTTGGGGAACACCATTGCCCAGGGCAGGCTCTCGGGGGCTACCCGGCCCCATAGCTCGCCGTTGATGAAGTTGGCGATCCGTCCCAGGCCCAGCCCGATCGGCACCACGACGGCCAGGCGGTCGGCGAAGCCTAGCAAGGGGATGCGCTGCTGCCGGCAATACAGCACCAGGGCGACGATGACGCCCAGCGTGCCGCCGTGGAAGCTCATGCCGCCGGTCCACACCTTGACGATGTCGAGCGGGTTCTGGAGATACTCCAGCGGCTTGTAGAACAGCACGTAGCCGAGCCGGCCGCCGAGCACGACGCCCAGGGTGGCCCAGGTCAGGAAGTCGTCGGTCTGCAACTCGGTCGCGACGGGCGGGGACAGCCGCACCAGGCGGCGCATGATCCGCCAGCCCAGCAGCAGGCTGCCGATGTAGGCCAGGGCATACCAGCGTATGGCGAGCGGCCCCACCTGGAACAGGATGGGATGCAGGCCCAGGTCGGTGAAGGCGATGACGGGGATCATGCGGGCCGGGCTACCTGCTGTGGCCGTTCCCATCTTGCTTGGGTCGGGAAACGAACTGAGGCCGGGGTAGGAGACGCCATGCGGCGTTGGCTCGGCTTGGGTGAGGGACGCTGGTTCGCAGGTTGGGGGCTTGTGCGTGCGGCCTCCCTCACCCCGACCTTCTCCCGGAGGGAGAGGGAGCAGTAGTGGGCGACCATGGCGCAACCCTGGTCGGAAACCCGCATCATACGTATCGCTCCGTCCCCGCGAGGTGGTCGCGCACGTAGCGGCGCACTCCATCCTCCAGCGGCGTGAACTGCCCGGCGTAACCTGCCTGGCGCAGCCGGTCCATCCGCGCCTCCGTGAAAGATTGATAATGTCCGTGCAGCGCCTCGGGCATCGGGATGAACTCGACCCGGCGCGGCTGTCCCGCCGCGTCGCATACGGCATGGGCCAGGTCCAGGTAGCTCCGCGCCGTGCCGGTGCCCAGGTTATAGATGCCGGACACGTCCTGGCGGTCCAGCAGCCACAGAATCACGTCGGCCACGTCCCCTACCCAGATAAAGTCCCGCCGCTGCGCTCCGTCCGGAAGGCCGGGGTGGACGCTTTGGAACAGGCGGGCGGGCTGGCCGGCGGCCACCTCGTCCCACTTCACCTTCACGACCGAGATCATGCGGCCCTTGTGATACTCGTTCGGGCCATAGACGTTGAAGAACTTAAGCCCGGTCCAGCCTGGCGGCGACGGCTCGCCGCGGGCCACGGCGGCCGTCACACGCAGGTCAAAGGCGTGCTTGGTCCAGCCGTACAGGTTCAGCGGGCGCAGGGTGGGCAGCAGGGCGGGATCGTCGTCGAAGCCCTGGGCGCCGTCGCCGTAGGTGCTGGCGGAGGAGGCATAGATGAACCGCGCCCCGTGCCGCGCGCACCAGGTCCATAGGCGCCAGGACAGCTCGACGTTGGTTTCCCAGGTCAGGTCGGCATCGGTGGCGGTGGTCTCGCTGATGGCGCCGAGGTGGATGACCGCCTCCAACGCCGGGTTGGTGGCGAGGTAGGCGTCGAGCGCGTCGGGGCGGATCACCTGGGCCGGCGGGTGGCGGGCGAGGTTGCGCCACTTGCCGTCGGCGCCGAGCCAGTCGGCGACGGCAGCCGGGCGGCCCTGGGCAGCGAGGGCGGCATGCAGATAGGAGCCGATGAAGCCGGCGCCGCCGGTAACGAGGATCATGGAGGCGCGTTATAGGCGCGCGGCACGGGCTGACATAGCCCCGGGCCATGCGCATGTATGAGGCGTTCACTCCGAGGGGACCATCATGGCCGAACGACCGCGTTTCATGGACGACCTGGCCGGCGTTGCCGGCGGCGCCTTTTCCGCCCTGGCCGGCATACGCGAGGAGGCGGAAAGCCTGGTCCGCGCCCGCGTCGAGGAGGCGATCCGCAAGCTGGACCTGGTCCGGCGGGAGGACCTGGACGCGGTGATGGAGATGGCCGCCAACGCCCGGGCTGGGCAAGAAGCGGCGGAGGCCCGTTTGGCGGCGCTGGAGGCCAGGCTTGACGCGCACATGGCCAGCATGTCGGGCGGCGCGGAGACGGAGAACGGGTCCGGCGCGTCTTCTGGCGCGTCTTCTGGCGCGTCCGAGGTGGACCCTGCCTCGATGCCGCCGGCTCCGCACGAGCAGCCGCATGGCGGCGGCGTGTCGGAGGTCGCTCCTGGCGCCATGCCTCCTGGCAGCAACGCCCCAGGCTCTCCGGACGGTACGCCGTAACCGGGGGGCGCCGGTTTCCACTCAGGCCGGTCGTTTCACCCAGGGGGTGGCCGGGGCAGGGATGACGGTTGGCGACGCCCTGCGCCACGGGGCGGAGATGCTGTCTGCCGCCGGGGTGGAGGCGCCGCGGCTGGAGGCTCGTTTGCTGCTGGCCCATGCCGCCGGGCTGCGGCAGGATGCGCTGCTGCGGGACCGCGACGCTTCCGTTGAGATGGCACCCTACGCGGCCCTGCTCGCCCGGCGCGCGGCGCGGGAGCCGCTTGCGTTGATCACCGGGGAGCAGGAGTTCTGGAGCCTGCCGTTCGCCGTGTCCGGCGACACCCTGATCCCGCGGCCTGACAGCGAAACCCTGATCGAGGCCGCGCTGGCAGCCCGTCCCGACCGGGCGGGGACGCGCAGCATCCTGGACCTCGGCACCGGCACCGGCTGCCTGCTGCTGGCGGCGCTGACGGAGTATCCCGCGGCCTGGGGCATTGGCGTGGACTTGTCGCCTGGTACCGCTGCCCTGGCCCGGCGCAACGCCGCGGCGCTCGGGCTGTCCAGCCGTGCGGCGATGCTGTGCGCCCATTGGGACGACGCGCTTGATGGCCGGTTCGACCTGGTGCTGAGCAACCCGCCGTATATCCCCGGCGCCGACATCGCCGGGCTGATGCCGGAGGTCGCCCTGCACGAGCCGCGCCGTGCCCTGGACGGCGGGCCGGACGGGCTGGACGCCTACCGCGCCCTGCTGCGCCGTATGCCGGCTCTGCTGCAGCCCGGCGGTACCGCGGTGCTGGAGCTTGGAGCCGGGCAGGCCGCCGCCGTTCGCGGCCTGGCGGAGGGTTGGACGGCCGCGTTGCGCCGGGACCTGGCGGGCATCGAGCGGGCCATCGTGCTGCGCCGGCCCGGCGAGGCATAAGGGCGGCGCATAAGAAAAAGTTTGGCAGACCGGGCCGGGACCACTAGGTTGCGGATGCAAGCGGGGCCGTGCCGCATCTTGTCCGTGGGCGCAGGCGCCGGACAGCAGGCCCCATCCGCCGGATCCCCGGGGCCTCGCCGCCCATACGATCAGGCACACGACCATCCCTGGCTGCTTGGGGCGGCATCCCACCGGATGCGGCGCGGCGGCTGCGAAGAGGACTCAACACCGATGAACAACATGAAGCGCATGCGGGGACGCAACCACCGGGGCACCGGGGGGCAGGGCGGCGGTGGCGGCGGCGGCCCGGTCCGGCACCAGACCGGCAATGTGCCGCTGAACCGCAACCACGTGTTTGACAGCAGCGGTCCGGACCTGCGCGTGCGCGGCACGTCGCAGCAGTTGTTCGAGAAGTATCTCCAGCTCGGGCGCGACGCGACCAGCAGCGGCGACCGGGTGATGGCCGAGAGCTACTTCCAGCATGCCGAGCACTACTTCCGCATCCTGAACGCCATGAACCAGGCGGCGCAGGCCAACCCGGGGGTCAATGGTGGCCAGGGGGGCGGCCAGCAGCAGCAGGGCGGACGCCGGCAGCAGTATGAGCCGCAGGGCGAGCAGCCCCAGAGCAACGAGCAGCGCGGCCAGGAAGGGCGCAGCGAGCGTGACGCCGGCACCGACCAGGATGATGACGACCAGGCGGGCGAAGAGGCCGAGTCGCGCGACGCGCGCGAAATCCCCATTGCCGCGGCCCCGTCCGAGGGCTGATGTTGGATTGGTTGTTCGCTGATTAACTCTTCGCCGGGCGCGCGGCCCGGTCAGCGCCGAGCCGTTTCTCCCATAAGCAACCGGGTCCCGATTTCCGTAACGGGCAGGGTGCTCCCGCCTGCCTCACGGCCCAACAAGGGTGGGACGAGCAGGCTGGAGCTGGTTGCTATATTGCATGGAGCTTGGTGTGCCGTTTCCGACGTGGCTGCCAGTCGCGCTGAATAGCCGCAGCAGCCGAGCCGTTTCCTATACAGTTTGATCTTGGGTCATGGGAACCGGCGTCCCGGGCAGCAGCCGCCTTAGCCGCGCAATCAACTCGGATGCCGCAAATGGCTTACGCACGTAGGCATCGGCACCAAGCTCCAATCCATGGACGACGTCGTCCTCCTGGTCCAGCCCGCTGATCACGATCACCGGCAAGGTGATGCCCTTCTTCCGCAGCCTGGCACAAAGCTCCCGTCCATCCCCATCGGGCATCCGGACGTCAAGCAGGATGGCGGACACATCGGATGTCGGTGACGAGACGGCTTCTTCCGCTGCCTTGAGCGTTGTCACGGCATCCACGGCAAAGCCGCCGGCAGCCTCAAGCTGCTCGGCAACGGCAGCGCCGAGTTCGACATCGTCATCCACGACCAGAACACGATAGACAGCTTCCATGAAGATTAACCCTCCGTTGGCGGGAGGTTATCGCACAATGTTGGAGCACAGTTCGGGGTAGGAACAATTCCTAACTGAAGTCGTAATTATGTTAACTCCCTGTATGGATGGTTATCCGGCGTGGGGTTTGCGCTGGCCGATGTTCTATCGTTGAAGAAAGGCGGGCGTTGAAGAAAGGCGGGCGTTGAAGAAAAGGGAGCGTCGGAGAGAAGCGGGTCGGCTCCTGCGCCGGGCGGAGTCATGGGCATCTCGACGGACCCAGCCGAACCGTGGCGCCGCTGACGGCCTTCAGTGGCTGGATGGGGCGCATGGCTCTGCCGATCCCCGGTCCAGCGCAGTCCGCAGCCGCCGGCCTTCCGCGCCGGCAACCAGGCCGCGGCGCAGGCCCAGGTCAATCAGCACCAGGTTGACGTTGAACTTGAAGTCGTCGGTGTCCCGAACCCGTTCCATGACGCGGCGGAGGGGCCACAACTCGAACGCCTCGACCTCGCCGTCTCTGGGGTAGGGCACGAAGTCCTCCGGCAGCGGTAGGTCGTAGCAGTGCAGCCGATCCCGGCGCAGGCCCTCCGGCCGCTCCATCGCATAGGACAGCGTCGCGACGGGGTGGGCGGTGGCGGCCAGGGCGGGGGAGATGGCGGCCTCCTCCCCGGCTTCCTTCACCAGCGTCTCCGATGGCGTCAGCCCGGCCGATACGCCGCCGCCGACGATGTGGTCGAGCTTGCCGGGGTCGAGCAGCTTGTCGGCGGCGCGGCGGCCGAGCCACATCCAGGGTCCGTCCGGGCGCTCGACCAGGCCGTTCACGTGGACGCCCTCGGCGGCGATGCCCAGGGCCGGCAGGGCGCCGCGGTCCACCTGCGCCAGCACGGGGCCGTCCGGGTCGGCGCGCACGTCGAAGGCCTCATCGCGCCAGCGGAAGCGCCCGGCGTCGGACGCCAGGAAGCTCACCGCCATTGCTACGTCACGCGGGACGCC
>CAXTDP010000286.1:0-7208 GCA_964242295.1 uncultured Acetobacteraceae bacterium
CCGCCGCCCACCCAGCCCCAATCCCGCGGCCCCGCGCGACTCCGGCCATCTCGCCGCACCCGCCCGTCCCCCCGTCCGCCCCGGCGACACCCTGCCAACAGACCCGGCCGAAGCCGTAGCCTTCATCCTGCACCACCACGCCCGCACCGACGTCCGATGGCGTCCCCCACCCGGCGACTAGCCAAGCCCTCCGAACGCCACCCACCCACAACAACACAGCCCCCGGCGGCCCCCTTCCAGGAGCCGCCGGCCCAGCTACCCGCGGATGAAATCCGCAATCGCCGCCGGAGCCGCAGTATCGAACCCCACCACGTCCAGCATCCCCGCATCCGCCGGATCGGCGATGCTGAAGCCGTTCGACACCAGCCCCACCACCACCAGCTTCGCCGCAATGCCGGTCCGCTCGCGATACTCCCGCAGCGCCTGCACCGGATGCACCGGCCCGGCCCAAGTCTCGCTGTCCGTATAGACAACGAAGGCATCAGCCGGGATCCCCCGCTCCAACGCATAGCGCATCGGCAACGAGCAATCGGTCCCCCCGAACGGCAGGTCCGACACCGCCGCCACCGCCTGGTCCAGCCGCATGGACGGCGACAGCGGCAACGGCGTCATCACCGTATCCCTCCGCCGCCCGCCCCCGGCAGTGAACCCCACGATATGAATGCTCGCCTCCGTAGCCGCCGTCACCAGCGCCATGGCTGCCGAAGCCTCCCGAGGCGTCAGCGACGACCCGGCAACCCCACCCGAAGCCATGGACCCCGAAACGTCCAACGCCAGCAGCATCCGCTTGCCAGTCGGCTCGACCGAGCGGAACGCCGTGTAGAACGCCCCATTCAGGGCATCCACCACCGCCTGCACCGGCTCCCACCGCAGCTTGCCCCGCTCCCCCTGCCCCGCCGCATAAGTCCGCAGCGCCAGCAGCACAGCCATAGGATGCAGCCGAGCCCGGGCAATCCGCTCGGCATCCCCCAAGGCCGACAGCACCAACGGCAATTGGTCCCCCAAAGGCCGCACCACCCCAACCGCCGTCAGCTTGGCCAACGACCGCACAAGCGCCCCGACCGGCATCCGCTCCAGCAGCGCCTCCCAAACCGCGGGATCATTCAGCAGCACGGTCGGCACCGCCTCCCGAGGTAGGTCGTGCGCCCGGATCAGCGCAGCCGCCTGCACCGCACCCGGCTCAGTCAGCACCTCACCAGTATTCAGCGCCGCCACCGCATGCACCAAGGCAGGCAACCCATCCGAAAGGGTGCCACGGCAAGCCCAGTCGAACAGCGCCGCCTGCGCCGGAGTGGCTCCCTCCGGGTGTGCCAGCCGCAGCAGGTCCCGGTTCGACCAGCCCCCGCGCTGGCGATACTTCACCAGCCCATAAGCCAACCGCTCCGCAGGCTGCGCCAAGTACCACCCCGCCACAGCCCGGCGCAAAGCCCGCCCCCAGCCACGCGTCCCGTCCACCATCGCCGCAAACCGGAACAAGTGCGTCCCGATCCGCGCCACCCGAGGCAACGCCGCCAGCGCCGCCCGCCGCGTCCCCAAGTCCTCGGCCGAAGCCGCGAGCGCCAGCGCGAACAGCGCCGGATCGTTCTTCGGCGCCCGCCCTCCCTCGCTGACCCAGACGATGCGCGAAACCACGCGCGGCCCATCGGCCGCGATGGCGCGCAGCACGGCCTGGGCATTCTCCCGCGTCAGCGGACGCTCCGCCGCATAATAGCTGCCCCCCTCCGACCCAAGGATCAGGAAGCGGTCCAGCCGCGCCCAGTCGTCCAGCGCGAACACGTGCCCGCCCGCGCTGTTCGGCACGGTCCCAGGGATCGGCAGGGACTGCGGCGTTCCAGCCCGGTTCCGGCGCGAGAAAATGGTCGAAAGGTAGTTCGTCATGGCCCGCCTCATGGGTCAGCAGTGACCCGGCGGGCATGTGTGCGGCGAGGTTTACGGCGCCGTTGCCAGCACCTCCGGGTTCGACCCCGGATACACGATAACCCTCGCCTTCCGGCCCGCCGGAAGAATATACGGATGTGCGCTCATGCGCCGCCCAGCAGATTTCCCAGCAGCCGCATGGGCTGTGGCATCCAGGTGGCCAGCGCATGTGTCGGTCGTTGTTTCAATTCCAAGCCAGCCTCCTATCCCCCAGCCAAAGCCGATGCAGCCCGGCGGCCATGGTCAAGATGACGGGTGTTCTGCTGCTCTGCCACTGAGCTACGGAGCCTCACGGCCCACGATGGGACTCGAACCCACGACCAGCAGATTATGATAACCGTCACGCTCCGGCCCGCCCGGGCCAATCTAGCCATACGCCAATCTAGCCATACGCACGTCACGGCGCAGTCATGTGCCGCCAAGGGACGCCATCTCATCCGGGACCGCAGACCTCCCGGCCACTGGCTATGCCGAGGACGTTTCCGCCCCGCGGCATCTTGGAATAACCCTCAACCTCCGGCCTGCGCCCGAACCTCAACCGACGGGCATGTAAGCGTGGGCCTGGGTGTTATCGTTGCAGGATAACCCAGACCCTTCCGGCCCGTCGGTGCCGCGGTATGCCGGCCCGGCACCAAGCCGTCAACAGCAAACTTTAGTTTTCCTCAAGTTTGCTGTAAGGTGCGCCGAGATGGCCAGGTCCGCTCCTACTGCCCCGCCCCAACCCCAACCATCCGGCGCTGCGCCGCCCATGGCTGCAGCCAACGGCCCCGCGCCCGGAGACGCCGCACCGGTGCTCACGGCGCAAATCCGGGCGGCGCGTGGGCTGCTGCGCTGGACGCAGGCCACCTTGGCGCATCGGGCCGGGGTGTCCGCCGTGACCCTGAACATGATCGAGAACGAGACCGTCCGGCCACGGGACGCAACGCTGGCTGCCATACGCCGGGCGCTGGAAGGTGGCGGTGTGCAGTTCCTGGAGGAGGACGGGATCGGCGTGGGGGTAAGGTTTGCCGCGGGGTGGCGGAGCCTGGCGGGTTAGCGGGTCATCGCGCCACCCAGCTCCGGGACAGGATCGGCATGGGTGGGTCCCATGAGTGGAGCGGGGCATCACCGGCCTTGGTTCCTGCATCGGCGCGGATCGCGCATTCGCCTTCCTTCACCCAAACCTTCCCACGGCGGGAGCAGGAGAAAGCCCTCCCTCAACCAGCGGAAAATGGCACCGCACCCAGTGCCCCCGACCCAATGCAGCTCCGGATGCTGCACCCCCCGCACCGCGGCTGGAGCTTGCCGGCAGCGTGTGTGAAAGCGGCACCCGGATGGCGGACGCACCAGGCTGGGCGGCTTCCCCCGCAGCGCCACGCACGCGCGGCACCGACACGTCCAGCCCCGCCATCGGCTCATCCGCAACCAGCAAGGAGGGTTGCCCGGCGCCCGGGTTGCGACGCATCACCACCTGCCGCTGCTTTTCCAATGCCGTCACCATCAGCGGACCGCTGCGCACGGACCGTATGTCGTGCCTGGCCCGCGCTCCTGCACCGCGCTGCGGCACAAGATGCTGCCGGCCATGCTGCCGGGCGCAATGGTGAACAGCCCGGCACGCGGACGGTCCATCACGATGCGTCCGCACAAGCGGTCCGTGACCTGCATCTCCTTGAGGTTGGCCCACTCGCCCGTGCAACGTGCCTCCGTGCCGCCAGGTCCCGACAAGACGAAGCGCTCATGGGAGAATCTCACATCGTCCGCCGTCCATACCGCTGCTAGGTTTGCCGCCCGTGTCCCCCTTCCCTACCTTTCCCACGGCCTGCGTTGACGCCCGCGGGCTGCTGGCGCAGCACGGCACCGGCGTCGCCACTTATGCCGCCGGTCTGGCGGAGGCCCTGGCGGGCGCCGGGATACCGGTGGAACGGCTTGCCGAGGCTGGCCCAGCGCCAAGCAGGCTTCACCGCTGGCTGGCTGCCCTACCCCCCGGCCCACGCCCGGCGCCCCTGACCGCACCAGGCCTGCGAACAGGCGCGGACCCATTCCGCACGGCGCAGGTGTTCTTCGACCTGCACCGCCGGTTCATGCCGCTGCAGGACGCATCGCCGCCGGGGCTGATGCACTGGACCTACCCGGTGCCGCTCCGCTTCCTGGGCGTGCCAAACATCTACACCGTGCACGACGTGATCCCGCTGCAGCGTCCGGACCTGTCCCCGGTCCCCGCCCCCCGGCTGCGCCGCCTGTTGCGAGGCGTCGGCCGCTGGGCGGCGCACGTCGTCACCGTCAGCGAGGCCTCGCGCACCGCGCTCCTAACCGAGACCAACTGGCCACCCAGCCGCGTCACGAGCACCGGCCAATCCGTGTCCGTAACCGGCGCCGACCTTTCCGCGCCGGCCGCACTGGGCCTGCAGCCCGGCGACTACTTCCTGTGCGCCGGCACCGTCGAGCCGCGCAAGAACATTGCCCGCCTGGTGGCCGCCCATGCCGCAAGCGGCGTGTCGGCGCCGCTGGTGCTGGCGGGTCCGGATGGCTGGCGCGCGGCGGGGGAACTGCAAGGCGCCGGACCCGGGCTGCGCCGAGTGCTTTGGCTGCCGCGCCCCGCGCTGCTGGGACTGATGGCTGGGGCGCGGGCGGTGCTGATGCCGTCACTGGCCGAGGGATTCGGGCTGCCGGTGGCGGAGGCGATGGCGCTGGGCGTGCCGACCCTGGCCTCGGAGGATCAGGCGCTGTCCGAGGTGGCAGGCGGGGCGGCGCTGCTGGCGGACGCGGGAAGCACCGGCGCCTTGACGGCAGCCATCCAGGCGCTGGACTCCGACAGGGGATTGCGCGCGGCGCTGGCGGCACGGGGGCTGCGGCGAGCGGAGGCGTTCACCCCGGCGGCTCATGCCGGGCGGCTACTGGCTGTCTATGGCGGGGTAGCAGGCTGGCAGGCGACGGGCGCCGGCTGATCGAGGACCGGTTGACCCAGGCCTGGGCCGCTTGCCGCCTTTTCCCGCCGTCATGCTTTCGCGGCATGCAATGCTGCGAAGCCCCAGCTTATCTATCCAGAAAAATCTGGAACATTCCGAACGAAAGCCATCTTGCCCGATTGGGATGTCCGCATGGCATTATGCGGCACTCACCAGGCAAGGGGTTGCTCCGTGATGGATGACCAACGTCGCGCCGCCGCGCGACGCGCAGAGAAATGGAAGCTGCTTGCCGGGCGGCTGGCGTGGCTGGGGTTGTTCGGCAGCGCCGTCATGCCTGTGTTCGCCGGCTTAGCGCTGTTGGCTGGGTGGAGCTGGTGGTATGCAGGCTGTGCCTTCATCACCTTTTGCATGGGGAAGTGCCTGACCCACAGCTTTGAGCACAACAGGCAGCGCATCATCTTCGAGGCCGAGAGGATGGTGACGGGCGTAGCCTCAGTAGAATTCAGGACCGAGTGGGTCAAAGCCTACGCCGGAAGAAGCTGACTCTACTCCGGACGGCATAGCCGCGCGCCACGGGATCAGGCCAAATGCTGCAGACCGGCTCATCAGGGCAATGACGGCCTTTTGTTGAAACAGGCGTCGCTGGCTGTCCGCCGAATATAAGGGTGCCGTGTGCAGGATTAGGGAAGCGACCGCAAATAACGTGGGCGATTCAGCAGCTTTATTTGCCGCGGGTCCGCAGGTTGGGCACCAGTCAATCATGCCGACGCCAAGCAAACCCCTCAAGGTTCGCGCACAAAAGAACAGCTGAGCGGGCTGGCGCATCCTGGCGCAACCGGAGGCCATCTGCGCGACGGGCCACGCAAGTCTGTTTGGCCGCTAGCCCGTCGCGGGCATCACCTCGGCAGCCGCGCAAGCCGGGTCAGGCACATCGGGCACGTGACCGTCACGCTCGGCGGCTCAGCCCAACTCGATCCGGCTCCAGGTTCATCCGCACATAAAGCGGGACGGCAGTTCGGCGTTACGGCATGGAAGACCGGCGCCTGCCTGGATTGAGTCCGCCCAGCCTTGCAAAGCGCGACGAACACGCGTGGCCCGCGAACGATGGCATTCTGGAGATGGGGCATGCTGCCTTGCAGGCTGTTCACCTGGCTAAACATAGATCAGCCGTGGGAGTTTCCAGGGGCGAGCGGCAGGATGCCTTGCGTGGCCTGGCACTGCACGGCCCTGTGTTCTCCAGGGCGGCCGGACGTTTCCGCTGCCAACGGCGTTGGTGCATGGACTCGAGCACAAGCAGCAGGGGGCGTCGACCCGCAGGGTTCAGCGTCGGACGGAGACGGGCTTGGCGGTGCGGATCATGCGGTTGAGCACCTGGATAGCGAGGGCGACCTCGCCATACTGAGCGGTCCGGCCGCGGGCACGCAGCTTGGGCCCGATCAGGTGCTCGTAGCGCTCCACGGCGGTTTCAGCCTGATTGCGCAAGCCATACCCGGTCGCCCGCTGCCACCCGATGCGGCCCCGTTCGGCCATGAGCTGGACGTGACGGTCGCGCGGCGTCTGCCCATCCGGATCAGCTGTGCTCAGCACGGCGTCGGCGCGGGGTGGGATGATCACCTCGATCGGTAACTTTGGCTGCACAGCGGCGGCAGCCTGGTAGACGGGATCACGGTCGTAGGCGCCGTCCGCGGTCAGGCTTGCGATGGCGCCCTCCGGCTGGCGCAGCAGGGCGGGCACTTGCGCCGCGTCATCCTCGTCGCCGTCGGTCAGCACGTGGGCCGCGATCTCGCCCGTGGTGGCGTCCACACCGAGGTGCAACTTGAGCCAGCGTCGGCGCAGCCGGCCGTGCTTGGCCGCACACCACTCGCCTTGTCCGAACAGCTCAAGCCCCGTGCTGTCCAGCACCAAGTGCACCGGCCCGGTGCCGGCCCGAACGCGCGGCTGGCGGCCAGCAAACGCCTGACCACGCCGTGACAAGGTGGTGTGGTCGGGCACGGCCAGGTCGAGGCCGAGCAGCGCAAGCACGCTGCGAGCAAACCCTTCCGCCTGTCGCAAGGCCAAGTGGAACACGAGCCGCAAGCTCAGGACCAGCTCGATCGCCAGGTCCGAGTAGCGTGGCTGCCCGCCCGGCGTCCTGCGGCGTGGTGCTTGCCAGCCAATCAGCGCCGTCTCGTCCACCCAGAAGGTGAGGTCACCTCGCCGGCGCAGTCCCGCGTCATAGGCTGCCCAGTTCGTGATCCGGTAGCGGGCCTGGGGAATACGGTGACGACGGGCGGCGTTGTGCTTGAACGGCATCGAAGGAACATACCTGTCCCATTTGGGTCAGGCCACCCGGGCATCCATGCACCAACGCCCCCTTGAAGCCCAGCTCGCGCCACAGCCGCCGGCCGCTCAGCTCTGGATACGACG
>CAXTDP010000287.1:0-7207 GCA_964242295.1 uncultured Acetobacteraceae bacterium
ACCGTGCCAGTGCAACCAGGACCAATCCCGCGATAGCGGGTTCGTTCTTCGACCCTTGCCGGACGCCTGCGGGCCGATCAGCCAAACCCAGAAGCGGACACTGGGCACCGGATCATGCTGGCCGCTCAGCGCCCATCTCAAACGTTCAAGCGCTCGGGACAGCTTTCCAATGGCGGACATGGTCCCGGTCACCTACATCAACAGGGCTGGCCTACGGCCATGAGGTCCGATGCCCAATCTCCTGCCGCTCTCCCGCGGCTCAGAGGGTCGTCATGCAGCCCTCAAAGCTGAAAACTGTATCTCCGACTATCCGGCCCGTTGTGCCCTGGAACAAGGGCGCCTTCGTCGGACCCAAGCTGCCACTCAAACCCAAACAGGTCTGGTCCATTCGCCTTACTCTTCAGCGCAAGGGCCAGATCGCGACTTGGCGCTGTTCGACTTTGCCATCGACAGCAAGCCGCGCGGTTGCGGCCTCGTGCGGCTGCGCATCGGCCTAAGCCGGTCGCGGCGGGCGTATGCCCTTCGACGCTTTCTAAACTGACACGGCTCCGAGTTGGTGGCATTTGTGCCAGCGACCAACTCCGCCTGAGCGGCCGTCCGATGGAACGCCACGAATGAAGATAGTCTACCTTGGACGCCGCCTGCCCCGCGGCCAGGTGCCTGACCCCGCCGAGGAGGGCGACGTTGTCGAGCTCCTTTACAGCGACTGGGACGACTACGGGAACAAAACGACTTTCGGCACAACTTGCAGGATCGCCGGCGAGCAGGTGGATCTCGGCCACTTGAAGGTCATGGTTGATGGCGAGGCGAAGGCTGCGGTGTTCCTCGACAAGCTGCGCGCGGGGGGATGGGCGGGCGAGTTCCCGATCCCCGAGGCCCGCCTCCTCTCGGTTCCGAGCGAGATCACCTTCTACGAGCAGATCGCCGCGTTGCTGGGCGACGACGCGGCGGTCGATGCAGCCAAGCGCCTGCGCGATGCGAGCTACCTCGTGAACATCGCGGGCGACGACGAGGCAGTGGCGCTGACCGGCACGAGGGCATTCACCAAGTCACTTCAACGCGAGCGCGGCGAGATCAAAGCGTTCCTGGACGGCTGGAAGATCTTCGCGCGCCAGTCGATGGACGTGATGGACTTGGGGTTCCGCTTCCGCGACGTGAACGGCAAGATCGCTACGCTTGAGCTGCGGTTCGCACCGCGCGGCCTGCTTCCGCACGACGTCAATGTGCTCATCGGCCCGAACGGCGTGGGCAAGTCGCAATTGCTTCACCAGATCGTCCGCGACTGGCTTGACGATGCCGGCGATGGTCGCGAGACCGGCTTCGTCCGGAAGCCCAACCTAAGCCAGATTGTTGTCATATCCTACAGCCCGTTCGAGCAGTTCCCAGTCGATCTGCACGGCCACAAGCTGCAGGACCGCGACGTCTATCGCTACTTCGGGTTTCGGGGCCGGTCGGTCGTGAAAAAAGCCGGCACGTCGCCGGGTGGCATCCGGCTGACCCACGAGGCGCCGAAGCGCGCCGCCGCCACGTCATTGCTCGAGTGCGCGGCCGATGATCAGCGCTACCGCGCGCTGCCCGGATGGGCGCAGAAGCTAAGAACTATGGAGCGCGTTCTCCGGTCGGCGTTCGACTTCGACTTCGCAGCCGTCACCGTCAAGCGGGAGCGCGGCCAGGCGACCCGCTACTATCGGGAGACGACGCTGGTGGAGCCGCTGGCGCTGGACGTGGCCGATGGCCCGCCCGGTAGACAGCTCATTCCCGTCGCCACCGACCGCGTCGACGAACTCGACGTGGATGCCGTTAGGGAGGACATGGTTGCGTCCAGCGGTGTGGTGTTCGTGAAGGACGGTGTCCCGATCGAGCTCAGCTCCGGCCAAAAGCTGTTCTCGTTCATTGTAGTTAACATCCTGGGCGCCATTCGGCGAGACAGCTTGATCCTGATCGACGAGCCCGAGCTGTTCCTGCACCCCATGCTGGAAATCCAGTTTGTCGATATGCTGAAGCGCATTCTCGCCCGCTTCAACTCTAAGGCGCTGCTGGCCACCCACTCGGTGGTAACCGTGCGTGAGGTGCCGACCGACTGCGTGCACGTGTTCGAGCGCAGCAGGGAGGGGCTGGTGGTAAGGAGGCCGCCGTTCCAGACCTTCGGCGGTGACGTCCAGCGTATCACTTCCTACGTCTTCGGCGACAACGCTATGTCCAAGCCGTTCGAGCGCTGGATCGAGGAGCAGTTGGAGGAGCTCGGCGGGGCGGCCGCCCTGCTGGAGCAGCTCGGCGACGAGGTGAATGAGGAGCTGGTTATCCAGATTCGCGGCAAGGATGCCGACCGTTGGTGATGGAGCTGCCGCTACCGGTCGCCTGCAGCGTAGGCCTGATTGCTGACGTCGTCACCGAGCGGCAGGCGGGTAGGCACGCGACCTTCTTCGCGGGCATCGAGGCGGACTGGCGGCAGCGTGTGCAGCAATACCTGCAGCACAGCGGCTCGCCCGAGCACGTCGAGACGTGGCCGGCGGTGAAGGTGCGGCGGGACACGTTCCACAATCTTTACTCGTCTGCTAAGGCGGGAACGGCGCACGGCGACGCCATCGGTCCGATCCGCGACCACAAGCTCGTCCTGTGCCCTGCCTGCGGCGAGCCGGGCAGGCCAAACACGCTGGACCACTACCTACCGCAGGGGACCTATCCGCACTTCGCGATTACGCCGGCGAACCTGACGCCGATGTGTGACGCCTGCCAGGGCGAGAAAAAGGAGAAGACCGGCGACGCCGCGAATCCGCGCTTCTTCATCCACCCCTATTTTCGATAGGTTCTCTCGGCCGCAGATCACGCACCTCGCGGTCGCACCACCGTTCGACACGCCCACCTTCACGTTGGGACCTGATCCGGGCCTGACGCCGGCCGAAATCGCGCTCGTGCGGACCCACCTGCGCGAGCTGAGGATTGTGGATCGCTACGTCACCTTCTTCCGGAACGAGTGGCGCCGGCTTCTGCGCAACGTTACGCATTTGCGCGGCGGGGGCCAGGACGTTGCGACGACGCTCGAAGGGTTCCGTGTCGGCGCGGAGCATCCGACCCCAAACTCCTGGCAGCACGTCTTCTACTCGGGGGTGACTGCCGACGCCGCGCTGCTCGGCTGGCTTCAGGCAGGGACTCTTCCGCCGTTTCCTTGACCGACATCTGAACGGCCCCGCACTCGCAATCGCGTTCCGGCTACTTCTGTCGCAAGTAGCGTCCAAAGCAGTCGCTCCGCTTGCCACCACAGGCAGACATTCAAGCTGAGACACTACCGCGCCGTGGAAAGCTGCGACCGTTGGCTAGAAGGGCTTTGGTCCGCTCTGCTGACGAGCCTGGTCCGGGCCCTGCTGTCGCTTCGGGTTGAGATGCACCGCCAACCTCCCTCGCATGCCCGCCCTACCCAGCACTTCCTGTGCAGCCTCAAGCACTTCGCCTTGGCGCGCCATGGCCTCGCTGACGGGTGCCATCTTGCCATCCAGTGACTTCCGCACCGCCTTGGCCTGCACCCTGGCGCGTGCTGCGACGCCCACGTTCTCGCCATTGTCCGCCTCCCTGGCCTTACGGATGCGGCGGCTGGTCCGAATGAAGCCATCAACCCCACTATCCTGGCCCTGCCGCGCCTGGTCCACCAGGTCGATACCGAGGGCTTTGTATGGCTTCTCACTCATGTTCTTGGCGACCCGCTTCCATAGCAGGGCGTCCGTGATCTCGGTCGGATCGCCAAGTGCACGGGCGGCCTGCTCCGCCTGAAGCTCAGCCCCCTTGCTCACCAGCGTCCACGACATGTTTTCGTGCCGGCTCTCGGCGACGTAGCCCTTGAACGCCGTGATACCGGCGCTGCCACGGGGCAGGGCGTTGATGTGTTCCGCCGAGGTGATGCCCTGCGCCGCGTCCACGGTCAGGCAGTGGCCGTAACCCAGTAGCAGGCGCTTCGTGGTGGGGTCGAGCAGCCGGCGCCATTCGACATGCCCGATGCGGCCGGCCTGATCTTCCAGCACAAGGCCGCGGTCCCACCATCCTTTGACCGTCACCACGTCGCCGTTGGCACCGATGAAGCCGCGCTTGCCGTCGATCTGCGCGAAGGTCTTCTTGTAGAGGCGGAACTTGTCGCCGGCCGCAACCGGTAGGTCGTAAGTTTCGCCGCGGTTGTTGATAGCCTGATAGACCGTCTCGGCGCCTGCAACCTCGCCCCGATCCCGCAAGATCCCCCGGATGGCCCGGCTGATCTCTGTCGCGTCGGCGTTGGTCAAAGCGGTGACGGTCACGCCGCGCTTGCTGCCGTGCTCCTGCAACGCATCCCGGCGTTCCACGTAGAAGGCCGCGATACGCCTTACGACCTGGTCGTAATCGCCGCCGATTAGGCTGGCGTGGCCATCGGCGATCTTCATGTCCAGCGCCGTTGCGGCCTGGCCGTCGCGGAACAGCGTCGCGATCTCCCGGGCGCGGGCCGTCTTCTGCCGGACAGTGTCGAGGAGCTGCGGCGCGGCCTCGTCCGGCATGTTCCGAACCATGATCTCGATGGCGCTGCTGGCCTCGATGCTTTGGCACTGCTCCGAATCACCCAACCCGCGGATGGTGCAGCCGGTGTCCCGCCATAACTTCATCATTTCCAAGAACTGCCGAGGTCCGAGCTGCGCGGCCTCGTCAATCACCAGCACCGTGTTGCGGTCCACCACGATGTCGCCGGACTGCACGCCGGCCAGGAACGGATGAACGGCGATTGTCTCGTCCACGCCGGCTTCCTTCAGCGCGTCCGCCTGGCGCCAGGCTTGCGAGATGCCGAACACTTTGCGCCCATCGCGCTGCCAGGACAGCACTGCCGGGGGCAAGACGCGGGACGTTTTGCCGACCCCGGCGACGCCTTCAAGGAACACCAGCCCCCCGCCGAAGGCGAAGCGTTCCGCCGCTGCCAACTGGGCCTTGCCCATGGTTCCCGTGAAGTCGATGCCGGAATCCACCACGGCCTGCCGGAACGTCGTCTCGGGCACGGCGCCAGCGGGCGCACGCGATGCCTGATGCACCAGGGTTGCCATGTCCCGTTCCAGCTTTACCTGCACCGAGTTCGTCACCCGCAGCTTGCCGTCGATCTCGCCGACGATCAGCGCCGCGTGGGTGCCGTTCACGATGACACCGTTGCGTTCTAGGCGCCGCACCACGGCTTCAATGTCGCCCTCGCCCTTGATGCCCACGCCGATCAGGCCGCGGGTGGCATGGACCCGCACCACGTTTTGGTCGATCACCGCCGCCGTCGCAAACTCCTTCTCGATGTGACGGGCCGCAAACTCCGTGGCCCGCGCGATGCGCTCCTGATCGGTCAGAACCTCCCGGCGGTCGCCCGTGATGGCCGTCTCGTGCTGCCAGCCAAGTTTGGCGGCGGCTTCGTCCCAGACGGCCTGGTCGGGACGGCCATCGGACTTCTGCAGCCGGGTGTTCGCCGCTGTGGCGTTTAGGATGCCCAGCTTGCGCTCTATGCCGATGGCATTCCAGTCCAGCCCTTGTTCCTTGGCGAATTGTTGGGCTTTGCTCACGGTGGCCTTGTGGCCTTTGCTGAAGGCGTCGCGGACAGCTTGCGGGATGCTGGCGATGGCCACGGCCTGCTCTCCCTGGTCGTATTCCAGCTTGATGCCCATGACGTCCAATTCGTTGGACAAGAACGCCTGGAAGAACGCGCCGAACTCCTTCACCCGGCCATGTAGCTCCTTCGTGTCGAGCGACCCAACATGGCCGGCGGCGGTCACCACGGCGTTGAACAGGGCGTTGTGAATGTGAACCTGGGGGTCGCCCGGCACCGCGGCGTCAACCACGTAGGTTTCGCCGTCCGGCCCGTCCTGCAGCGCCAGCGTGGGCCGGGCGCTGAAGTGCATGAAGCTGCTCCATGCTACCTCGCCCGGCTCCGCACCGTCCTTTCCGCCGTCGCCGCGCCGTGCCCAGCCTATTTCCTTGGCTACATACCGCATGGTTCGGTCATTGGCCCGCCAGATGGCCTGCAGCAGCGCTGCGCGCTCCTCGTCCGTTTTGGCGAAGGCGAAAGCCAGGCTGACTGACTTCTCGGGGCTGATGGTCAGGTCGTAGGCACTGATATTCCGACTGGCGGCCGACCACGGCCCGGCGTCGTTACCGCGCTTCGCTTCAAACAATCGGTCCAGCGCCTCCGGCGTGGGTGGCTTGGTGATGTCGATGCCCAGCGCCTCCGCCACCTCTGGCGCCATGTCCGGGCGCCACGTCGCCCTCGCATCCCGGCCATAGTATTTGGACAGCACCGCAGCGTTGCTGCCCTCCTCCGGCTCCGGCGCAAAGTTAGAGTTCTCGGTAAGGTAAGCCCGAATCAGCTTGCCCATACCGCCAGCACTGATGGTCCGGAACGTCATCATGGGTCGGTCGCCTGGACAACCACCTTGGTTAGGTCGCGGATCAAGGCAGTCTGCCGCTCAATCCGGTTGGCCAGCTCCATCAGCGTCTCGGCAAGGCTGGGACCGGTCTTGGGCTGCTCCTCTGGGGTCAGCAGCACCACGACTTCCTCCAGCGTGGCGTTCGCCATCTCGATCTGCGACTGCTGGGCACCCACGGCCTGCACCAGCGACACCAGCAGGTGCCCGTGGGCTTCCAACATCTCCAGAACCCGTGCCTGGAAAGGCTCGTTGTTCATGCCCCTGCCCCTTCAAGTGAGGAAGCAGCGTCATCCGGCCGGGTGCGAACACTCTCCCCGTCCAAAATGGCATCCAGCATGGATGCAATGGTGTATCCATGATTCCTTTGAGGCTGACCCGAGGCCAATCCGAGGCGGAGGCGAGGCTCACCCGAGGCCAATCCGAGGCTAACCCGAGGCTGTTCGAACGTGGCCGTTCGCACCCGGACCGCCCCCTATGCGGGCATGCGGAAAGCGAAGACGACCACGAAGGCCAGCGTGCCCGATGCCGTTCTGCTCGGGCAGGAACGGTCCCGCCTGTTCTGGCTGCTGTATGAGCACCACGCCGAATTGGAGGCCACGTGGCGCGTGCGCCGCGTCAATTGGCGGGCCGTTTGCGCCTGGGCCGTCACCGAAGGAGGCATGAACGCCAAGGGCGATCCGCCGACACCGAAGCTGGCGAAACTGACCTGGGAGCGCGTGTGCCAGTTGCACGCCCGTGAGCGGGCGGCGCGGGAGGCCAGGCAGCGCCCGTCCCACGCGCGTAGCCCGGCCGTCAACCAAGCG
>CAXTDP010000288.1:0-7193 GCA_964242295.1 uncultured Acetobacteraceae bacterium
GCATGGGCACCGGCGAGATCGAGGTGGCGCCGCTGGCGTTCATGCGCGGGCGCACCCTGGCCCATGCCTTCGTGATCCTGGACGAGGCGCAGAACACCACGCCCGTGCAGATGAAGATGTTCCTGACCCGCATGGGCGAGGGAACGCGCATGGTCATCACCGGTGACCTCAGCCAGATAGACCTGCCGCCGGGCCAGCGCAGCGGGCTGCGTGACGCGCTGGACACCTTGGAGGGCCTGCCGCACATCGGCATCACCCGCTTCGGCGTACGGGACGTCGTGCGGCATCCGCTGGTCGCGGCGATCGTGGACGCGTATGAGCAGCGTGCGCAGGCTCAGCGTGATGCCGGGGTGCCCGAGGCCGGGCAGAACGGCGCGCGCAGCAACCCCCGTCCGCGGCGCGATCCGCCGCCGGACCATCAGGACACCAATGGAACCTAGCCCTAGACCCGGCCCCGCTTCGGCGGGGCCACCTGTTATCGTGCTCGATGCGAGATGGCGGCGTTTTGTGCCGGGGGCGGAGGCGGTTGCCTCCCGCGCCGCCAGGGCCGCAGGGGGCGTCGGCGCCGTGGTGCTGGCGTCCGACCGCGAGGTGAAGCGGCTCAATGCCCGGCACCGCGGGCGCAACAAGCCCACCAACGTTCTGACTTTCGACGGTGGCGACATCGTGCTGGCGCTTGGCGTCGTGCGGCGCGAGGCTAGGGACTCCGGGCTGCGTCCCGCACACCACCTGGCGCACCTGGTCGTCCATGGCGCCCTGCACCTGGACGGCCACGACCACCACGGCGCCGGCGAAACCCGGCGGATGGAAATGGCCGAGGCCCGCCTGCTGCACGGCATTGGCGTCCCCAACCCGTGGCGGAAGCTGTGAGCGTCACCATCCCTGGCGGCCGCAGCATCCTGCACCGTGTCCGGCAGCGCCTGCGCGGCCGCCATCGCGATGGAAACGTCAGGGACAGCATCGCTGAGCTGGTGCAGCAATCCATCGAGGACAGCCAGACCGATGGCACCGCCCCCGAGCTGGACCGGCAGGAACGCGCGCTGATCGCCAACGTCCTGCGCCTGCGCGGCATGACGGCTGACGACGTGATGATCCCCCGCGCCGATATCATCGCCATTCCCGTGGATGTGACGCTGGAACAGGCGCTGGACCGGATACGGCGCGAGGGCCATTCCCGCCTGCCGGTTTACCGGGAGCAGCTCGACGACATCCTGGGCATGGTGCACATCAAGGACGTGTTCTCCTATGTCGGCCGCCCGGACGCCTTCGACCTGGAGGCGCTGCTGCGCCGTCCGCTGATGGTTGCGCCGCAGATCCCGGTGCTGGACCTGCTGCTACAGATGCGCCAGGCCCGGATGCACCTGGCCCTTGTCGTGGACGAATATGGCGGCATTGACGGCCTGCTGACCATCGAGGACCTGGTGGAGGAGATCGTCGGCGACATCGCCGACGAGCACGACGAGGTCGAAGGCCCGATGATCGTCGAGCGCCCGGACGGCGCCCTGGACCTGGATGCCCGCCTGCCCATCGAGGACTTCGAGGCGCGGCTGGGTCCTATCTTGTCCGACGAGGAGCGGGAGGCCGACATGGACACCATCGGCGGCCTGGTGTTCACGCTGGCCGGCCGGGTGCCGGCGCGCGGGGAGGTGATCAGCCATTCCTCCGGGCTGGAGTTCCGCATCCTGGATGCGGATGCACGGCGGATCAGGCGGCTGCGGGCGCGGCGTCCGGCGGCGGTTTCGGCAGAGGCGGCGGAGTAGGGAGGGGGCGGACTGCCGGGTCAGCCATCAACGCCTTAGCTGCGAGGTCGCCGGTAGAACCCATGGGGACAGGCCGGCCTTGCCATGGAGCGCATGCATCCGGGAACACGCCGCGTCGCCGTGATTGCGGCGTGACCTGGAACCGGGCAGAACATGGCCTGCATGGTTGCCCGAACCCCCGCCAAGGCCGCCGCGACCAGCAAATCCCATTTGATGCTGGCGGTACTCGTATTGATGGCGCGCCTGCTCAGCCCGAGCCTGTCTGCGGCGCACGCCTCCGCCGCTCCGGCGAACTGGGCCGGACTGGAGGGTGCCGCGATCTGCTGGGCCGGCAGCACCCGGGACGCTCCGGCAGGCCAGCAACCATCCAAGTCGCCCGCACACGAACACTATTGCCTGCTCTGCCCGTTCTGCCAACTGGCCAGCCAGGCCGTGCTGACCGCGGCGGATGGAATCGTGCCATTGCCTGTCGTGACGCTGCGGCCGGGGCAGGCTGCACCCCGGCCAGCTGCGACTGGGCCACCACACCCCGCCCGGATCGCTGCGCCTTCTACTGGACCGCCGGACTCCCGTATCTGAACGCCTGATCTACGGCCCGCCGTCCCCGGCGCGGCCGTCCCTGCGCTCTGACGGGATGACCGACATGACCTGTTCTAACAAGTCGCCAGCCAATCTTCTCGCACTCGCCCCGCGCGGCGTGCTCCTAGCCGGTCTACTGGCGCCTACACTCCTGTCTAGCCCCGCCGCTGCCGAGGCCTACCCGCGGGATGCACAAGTTGCAGGGGACGCCAGCGGCGCCGCGATGACCGACCTTTGCCCAACGTATAGCCAAGCCCTGGACGGCAGCTGCAGCGCCGTTATCCCGTACTCTGCCGTAGGCCAGGGTATGCCGCAGCCGCGCCCGGCCGCCGTTCCCGCAGACGCGATTGCCTTGCCGCTCCGCCTTTCTCAAACGTTTCCCATGGTCGCCTGCACCGTCGGGTGGCACGCCGTCATCGCCCCGAACGGGCGTCAATCCACGGACGCCGACGTCCTTAGGGTCAATGAGACCGACCCTGGCCAGGCTGCCGCCATCCGTGCCGAACAGGCCTGGGCACGCGCCACTGCGCCGCAGCAGAAGGTGGGCGGCGCCTACGTGACCCTGATGAGCCCGGCCGGGGACCGGCTGGTGGGTGTCAGCAGCCCCATTGCCGGGCGTGCGGAGGTCCATGAGATGCGGATGGACGGCAACGTGATGCGGATGCGCGAAGTGGAGGGCGGCCTGGCGCTGCCGGCGGGCAAGGTGGTGGCGCTGGCACCCGGCGGCTACCACATCATGCTCATGGATTTAAAGCAGCCCCTGGTGGCCGGGCAGGTAATTCCCATGCACCTCCAGTTCCAAATAGCCCCGCCGCTAGACTTGGGCGTGCAGGTGGCGCCGGTGGGTGCGTCTGCACCGCCGGGCACCGCTGCAACTGCGCCGCCGAACATCGAAGGCCACGCCGATATGCCGGGGCAGGTGCGTTGATGGACCGGCGCAGGTTGTTGATGCTGGCCCCGGCAGGCGTGCTCGCAGCCGGGCTGGCGGGGGCGGCGGCCTGGATGGGCACGCGCCCGGCTGGTGGAGGGGCTGTCGCCATCGGCGGCCCATTCCGCTTGGAGACCGGCGACGGCAAGATGGTGACGGATGCCGATTTCCGCGGGCGCTGGATGCTGGTCTATTTCGGCTATACCCGCTGCCCCGACGCTTGCCCGACCGCGCTGCAGGACATGGCGAATGCATTGGACGGCCTGACGCCGGCGGAGCGGGCGAAGGTCGCCGCCCTGTTCATCACAGTGGACCCCGAGCGTGACACGCCAGCCGTGGTGCAGGACTATGTCCGCGCATTCAACGCCCCCATCACCGGCCTGAGCGGCACGCCGGAGCAGGTTGCCGCGGCAGCCAAGGCCTACCGGGTCTATTACGCCAAGCATCCCCGTGCCGATGGCGACTACGAGATGGACCACAGCAGCATCATCTACGTAATGGACCCACGGGGCGAGTTCATCGCCAACTTCACGCACGAGTCGGCGCCGGACGCCATCGCCGCCAAGCTGCGCACCTTGGTGGGGTAGGGGCGCCATCGCGGCCGGCGGCCCTGGCGGCAAGGCGGTCCATGCCGGGCCATGTGCCGGCTGCCGCCGCATCGGCCGCGACGGTCAACCCGGCGGACACGCTGCTGCCTCACGGTCCCGCTGGCCGCTGCTCTGAACGACGTGCCGGGCTGCGGCGTATAGCCGCCGGTTGGCTTGTTGGCCCCCCCTAGCCGGTGGAAGGCAGGGCTGGGGCGCGTGGTGCTGCGCCGGAGCGGGTAGCGGAAAAAGCCATCCCGGGGAGCACGGAACCGCACTACGCCCGTCAGACAACCCTTTAACGCCCTAGTGCGTTGGACCCGGGACAACCCTGACCAGAGTTCCTTCCCCCGTGAGGCCCGCATGTCCCTGACCACGCTGCTGCTCGGCCGCAAGCTCGCCAACCGCGAGGCGGAGGGGCGCAAGATCGGCGCCCTTGAGGGTGTGCCGGCCATGGGCCTGGACGGGCTTGGCTCGGCATCCTACGGGCCGGAAGCCATGCTGACCGTGCTGGCCGCCGTGGGCACGGCGGGGCTGGGGGTGGTGCAGCCGATCACCTGGGCCATCCTGCTGCTGCTGGCCGTGCTGTTCCTGTCCTACTGGCAAACCATCGCCGCCTATCCCAGCAACGGCGGCTCCTACACGGTGGCGCGCGAGAACCTGGGGCATGATGCCGGGCTGCTCGCCGCGGCGGCGCTCATGGTGGACTACATGCTGAACGTCGCCGTCGGCATCTCGGCCGGCGTCGGCGCGCTCACGTCCGCGGTGCCGGCGCTGCACCATTACACCCTGCCGCTGTGCCTGGCCGTCCTCGTGCTCATCACGCTGGTGAACCTGCGCGGCACCAAGGAATCCGGGCTGGCGCTTGCCGTGCCGACCTACCTGTTCATCGCAAGCCTGATCTTCATCCTGGCTGCAGGCACCTGGGCGGCGTGGGCCGGCGGGGGCCATCCGCAGCCCGTGGAGGCTCCACCCGCCCCATCCAGCGCCACCGAGGGTCTGACCCTGTGGCTCGTGCTGCGCGCCTTCGCCGCGGGCTGCACGGCGATGACCGGGGTGGAGGCCGTCAGCAACGGCGTCGGCGCATTCAAGGAGCCGACGGTAAAGTATGCCCACCGCACGCTGGCGGCGATCTGCGGCGTGCTCGGGCTGCTGCTGCTCGGCATCGCCTACCTGGCCCACGCCTATGGGATCACGGCGATGGACGAGACGGCGGAGGGCTACCAGAGCGTCATATCCCAGCTTGTCGCCGCCGTTTGGGGGCGGGGCTGGCTGTATTACGTTACCATCGCCAGCGTGCTGGCGGTGCTGTGCCTGTCGGCCAACACCAGCTTCGTCGGCTTTCCCCGGCTGTGCCGGCTGGTGGCATCCGACAGCTATTTGCCGAAGGCATTCGCGCTGCCGGGCCGGCGCCTGGTTTACACGGCCGGGGTGCTGTTCCTGACGATCGGCGCAGGTGCGCTGCTGGCGGCGTTCGGCGGCATCACCGACCGGCTGATACCCCTATTTGCGGTCGGGGCGTTCCTGTCGTTCACGCTCAGCCAGGCCGGGATGGCGCGGCACTGGCAGCGGAACATGCGGGGCCATGCCGACCGGGTGCGGCTATGGATCAACGGCATCGGCGCGCTCACGACCGGCACTGCGCTGGCCGTTATCCTGGCCGCCAAGTTCACCGAGGGCGCCTGGCTGACGATCGTCGTCATCCCGCTCACGCTGATGCTGCTTAAGCTGACCCGGCGCTATTACCGGGACCAGGAGCGCCAAGTCCTGGCCGGCAGCCGCCGGGAGATGGACCTCCGCGACCATGCGCCACCGGTGGCCGTGATCCCGCTGGAGCGTTGGGACCGCATGGCCCACCGCGCCGTGCAGATTGCGGCTCGGCTGTCGCCGGACGTGGTGGCGCTGCACCTGACCGACCTGGAAGGGCCGGATGCCCAGGAGCACGAGACGCATCTGCGGCGCGAATGGGCGCGGTTCGTCGAACGGCCCGCCGCGGCAGCCGGGCTGCCCGCGCCAGCCCTGGTGGTCAAGCCGTCACCCTACCGCAGCGTGCTGGCCCCGCTGCTGCGGGAGGTCGAGGCGATGCAACGCCGCTGCCCCGGGCGGCCGGTCATCGTGGTGCTCAGCGAGTTGGCGGGCGGGCGTTGGTGGGAGGCGGCGATGCACACGCGCCGGACGCAACGCCTGCGGACGCAACTGCTCCGGCATGGCGGGCCGGACGTGTCCGTGCTGGTGGTGCCCTGGCAGTTGGAAGCGCCGGAAACGAACGTAGCGCTCGCCGAGGAGGAGCCGCAGGCGGCATAGACGCGTGACGCGGAGCAGGTTCTAGCCCCGGATGAACTCCGCCGCCCGCTCCGCCACCATCATCACCGCCGGCTGTATGTTCCCCGACGGCACCAGAGGCATCACCGAGGCATCCGCCACCCGCAGCCCGTCCATGCCGCGCAGCCGCAACTGCGGGTCCACCACGGCGCCGTCATCCCCGCCCATGCGGCAGGTGCCGCAGGGATGATAGACCGTCGTCCCGGTCGCGCGGATGTAGTCCAGCATGGCGTCGTCACCCTCCACATCCGGCGGCGGCGCCAGTTCCTCCAGCACGAGGTCCCTGAACGGCGCCGTGCGGCCCAGGCGCCTTGCCACCTGGGCCGCCAGCAGCATTACCCGCTGGTCTCCCGGGGCGGACAGGTAGCTGGCGCGTATGACCGGCTTGCTGTCCGGGTCCGCGTCCCGCAGGGTCAGCGTGCCGCGGCTGTCCGGGCGGCACTGGCCGAAGTTGAACATGAAGCCGGGATGCTTCGGCAGCACGTAGCCGCCGCCGGGCGCCAGGCTGAAGTTGATGAACTGGAATTGCACCTCCGCCTCCTCGGCGCCGGGCGTCACGCGGGCGAACAGCGTGGCCTCCGTTGCCCCGACCGCCATCGGACCGCGCCGGCGCAGCGCATAGCCCAGCGCCATCGCGCCCGTGCGCAGCCTGCTGGCCGTGATCTCGTTCAGCGTGCCGGCGGGACGGGTGCGGTAGCCGAAGCGGCTGATGAAGTGGTCCTGCAGGTTGCCGCCCACCGCCGGGCGGTGCAGCACGACGGGGATGCCGAGCCGCTGCAACGCCTCGCCGTCGCCGATGCCGGACAGCATCAGCAGATGGGGCGACATGATGGAGCCGGCGCATAGCACGACCTCCCGGGTCGCATGGACCTCGAATGGCGGGCCGTCGGCGCGGCGGGCAACGCAGCCCCGCACGCGGCCGTCCCGGACCAGCAAGCGCTGGACGTTGATGCCGGTCAGCACCTGCAGGTTCGGCCGGCGCCGGGCTGGGCGCAGGTAGGCCTGCGCCGTGCTGGCCCG
>CAXTDP010000289.1:0-7165 GCA_964242295.1 uncultured Acetobacteraceae bacterium
AGCGCACCTCGCGCTCGGCCATCTCGGCTTTGAGCAGCTGGGACAGGATGGGGACTGTGAAACAGCGTGCAAAACTTTCCAGATTCCGGGGGTAAACAGCGTCCAACAGTTTCCACCCTGGTCCATGCGATCATCTGGCGTTTGCGCTGGAGAATCTGGGGTGTTGTTCATGGATATGATTGCCGAGATCCGGCGCCGTCATTTGGTCGGCAAGGAGAGCATCAGCGCGATTGCGCGTGACCTGAACCTGTCCCGTCCCACGGTCCGCAAGCATTGCCGCACTCAGCGCGAACCGCTTTACCGCCGTCAGAAGCAACCGACGCCGATGCTGGGCGGGTTCCAGGAGACGCTGGAGACTTGGTTGCGTGTTGAACGCCAGTTGCCGAAAGCCCAGCGCCGCACTGCCCGCCGCTTGTTCGAGGGGCTACAGGCCGAGGGCTACCGCGGCGCCTACGACAGCGTGCAGCGGTTCGTCCGGCGCTGGAAAGCCATCAAGTCCGGCCCAGCTCTCACCCAGGCTTACGTGCCGCTGTCGTTCTCGCCCGGCGAGGTCTGCCAGTTCGATTGGAGCCACGAGCATGTCGAGCTTGGCGGGGTCATGCAGACCATCAAGGTGGCGCATTTTCGCCTGACGTTCAGCCGCCAGATGTTCGTCGTCGCCTACCCGCGGGAGACCCAGGAGATGGTGTTCGACGCGCACAACCGCGCGTTCGCCTTTTTTGGCGGCGTGCCACAGCGCATGGTGTACGACAATCTCAAGGCGGTGGTGGAGACGATCTTCACCGGCAAGGAGCGGCTGTTCAACCGCCGCTTCCTGGTACTGGCGAACCATTATGTCTTCGAGCCGGTTGCCTGCACTCCGGCGTCCGGCTGGGAGAAAGGCCAGGTGGAGAACCAGGTCGGCAACATCCGGGAATGGCTGTTCACGCCGCTGGCGCGGTTCGCTGACTTCGAGGCGTTGAACGAGTGGCTCGCCATACGCTGCCGGGAGCTGGCGCAGCGCAAGCACCCGGCCACACCGGACCGGTCCATCGCGGCTTGCTTCGTTGAAGAGCAGCTTGCTTTGCGCCAGATCAACGCGCCGTTCGACGGCTACGTGGAGCATATGCTGCGGGTCTCCAGCACCTGCCTCGTGGTGCTCGACCGCAATCGATACAGCGTCCCGGCAGCGTTTGCTGGCCGCGCCGTCTCGGTCCGCAGCACCGCCACCCTGGTCAGCGTGGTGGCCGACGGAACGATGGTCGCCCAGCATGCAAGGCGCTTCGGGCGTGATCAGCTGATCTGCGACCCCTGGCACTACCTGCCCATCCTGGAGCGCAAACCCGGCGCGCTGCGCAACGGCACGCCGTTCCGCGAATGGGATCTACCCCAACCCATCCAGCTGGTGCGTGATCGCATCCTCAAGCAGCCCAAAGGCGACCGGGCCTTCGTCGAACTGCTGCTGATGGCGCGCGATGCCGGGCTGGAAACGCTGGAAGTAGCGTGTGAACTGGTGCTGGACGGCAAAATCGTCACCGCCTCCGTGGTGATGAACGCCATGCGGCGGCTGATCGCGCCGACGCAGCCGGTCCCGATAAACGTCCCCGACATGCTGAAGCTCGAGGTGGAACCACTGGCCGATTGCGGCCGCTACGACCGTCTGCGCGGGGTGTCCCATGTCGTCCATTGATCGTTTGGCCCAGCTCAACGCGCTGCATCTCTACGGCATGGCAACCGCCTGGAGCGAGTTGCTGGCCGAAGGGCCACGGCGGCCGGTCCAACCCGAAGCCTGGATGGACCGGCTGATCGAGGCCGAGCTCGCCGATCGCCAGGTTCGCAGCCTGCGCTACCAGCTCAAGGCAGCGCGCTTCCCGGTGCATCGCGACCTCACCGGCATCGATTGGGCGGAAACGCCGCTGCCAAAGGCCGACATCGAGACATTGGCAACCGCGGCCTTCATGGAAACCGCGCAGAACCTGATCCTGGTTGGCGGCACAGGCAGTGGAAAAACCCACGTCGCCACGGCTTTGGGCGTCGCCGCTATTCACCAGCGCAAACGCGTCCGCTTCTTTAACGCCGTCGACCTGGTGAACCAACTGGAGCGGGAAAAGCAGCAAGGCAAAGCAGGCAACATGGCCAGACAACTCGTACAGGCCGACGCCGTCATCCTCGATGAACTGGGCTACTTGCCGTTCCCTGCCTCCGGCGGCGCCCTGTTGTTCCATCTGATCAGCCAACTCTACGAGAAGACCTCGCTGATTATCACAACCAACTTGTCCTTTGCCGAATGGGTCACGGTGTTCGGGGACGCCAAGATGACCACGGCATTGCTCGACCGCATCACCCACCACTGCGACATCCTGGAGACCGGCAACGACTCGTTCCGCTTCAAACACCGCAAGCAGCAGCCAAAACCACGCTGATCAGCTGCGCCCCCCTGAATTACGTCACGTGACAGAGAAGAAGCCATGCCAAGAGGCCGACCGACACAAGGCGACAACCCGCTCAGCGGCGCCGAACGGCAAGCGCGGTATCGCGCCCGCATCGAAGCTCAGACCACCCCTGTGGTTCGCTACCGGCGACCGGCCGACCGACGCACCCGGCCACAGCGATGGCAGGACGCCATCGCCGAACTGATTGCACTCCAGGCCGAATACATCGCCTGGGCCGAGGCCTTGCCTGACACCCTCCAGGGCACCGCGACCGCCGACGCTCTCCAGGCCATCGCCGACATCGACCTCGACGAATTGGCCACCATCACACCACCACGCGGATACGGACGCGACTGACCAAAGCTTCAAAAACCTGAAACAGAAAACTCGAAACCACGCCCGCAAACTGGAAACTATTGGACGCTGTTCCCTGGAAACTATTCAACGCTGATTGACACGCCTGGATCTCGCGCTGGCCCGGCCGCGAAAGGTGTGCGAACTCGTCGTTCCAGCTATCCGGGTCGTAGGCCTCCGGACGAGAGGTGCCGGCCAGGTGTCGCTGCTTCGTCGCTTCCAAGGACATGAAGGCGTCGACGACCTCCGGGTGTGCCTTCGGATCGGCCCAGAACTGCGCGATCTGCGCCCACTTTGGCCCGAGCCCTTCCTGGTAGGCGTTGCCGTTCTGGACGATCAGTGCGTGCAGCCGCCCGGGGTGGGCCAGGATGAGGCGGTAGCCGACCGGCGCCCCGTAGTCGAACAGGTAGAGCGTGTAGCGGCCGACCGCGAGCTGGCCGAGCAGCCCGTCGATCGTGTGCGCGAGGTGGTCGAAGGTGTAGTCGTACTCCGCGGGCGACGGCGCATCGCTTTGCCCGAAGCCGGGGAAATCAGCTGCGACGATGTGGTAGCGGGTCGCCAGCAGGGGGATCAGCGTGGCGTAGCCCCGCGACGACGAGGGAAACCCCTGCAACAGCACGATCGTGGGCGCGTCCCTGCCCGCGCACTCGCCGATGGCCCAGATGCCGGGTGCGTCCGTTTCGAGCCGCTCGTTGACCCGTATGAAGCCACGCGGGTCAAGCGACACCCCGGTCAGCTCCAACCCGATCCCGGCGGTGTTGGGCACCCGGCCGGTGGCGACCAGCAGGTCGCTCCCTGCCACCGTCTCCTCGCCGTTCCCGGTCCACACCGTGAGGGTCACGGTGTCGCCGGACGTCCCCGCCACTGTCACCGGCCTAGCGCCGGTCAGGACCTTCACACCCTCGTCGGCCAGCAGGCCGAGGATCTCCTCCGCGACGTCGGCATCCTCGCGGCTCATCAGGTGTGGGCCCGGCTCGACGACCGTCACGCGGCTGCCGAAGCGGCGGAACGCCTGGGCCATCTCGATCCCGACGTAACCGCCGCCGAGCACAAGCAGGTGCGCCGGCAGGCGGTCGAGCTCCAGCGCCTCGATGTGGGTGAGCGGGCGGGCGTCGGCCAGCCCCGGTATGTCCGGCATCGCGGCATGGGTGCCGACGTCGACCACGACCTCCGCCCCGCACAGCGTGCGGGTGCCGCCATCGTTCAGGGCGACGGCGATCGTCCTGGGTCCGGTGAAGCGGCCGGTGCCCATGATCAGCTCCGCCCCGCTCTCCTCGTAGGCGGCCAGGTGCACCGCGATCTCGCGCTCTACCATCGCCTGCTTGCGGGCGAGCACCGTCCGCATGTCCGTCCGCGCACCCTCGACGACCGTGCCGAACGGGGCTGCGGTGCCGACGACATGGGCGACCCGTGCGCCCCAGACCTCGTTCTTGGACGGCATGCATGCAACCGCTGGACAGGCACCGCCCACCCAGCGACGTTCGACCACCGCGACCCTCTTCCCCGCCTTGGCAAGGTGCCAGGCGAGCAGCTTGCCACCCTGGCCGCTGCCCAGGATCAGCACATCGACGCTTTCAGGCTCAGGCAACGCGGTCTCCCTGACTGATACTCGGATGGGCCATGCCAAACTGGGAGTCCAACCAATCCACGGCGGTGCATTGGGCATGGCGACGGCGCCCGGCCGGTATCTCGGCTTCCGCTTCGGCTGCCATGCGATCCAGCACATCGCCTGGCTGCAATCCGCAGCATGAAACCTCACCGACTTCATCCTCCGGAAAACCGATTGGGCGACCCGCCGGGCCGGATGCGACTTTGCGGGCCGCGTCCAGGACGAGTCTTTCGGCGTTCACCTCCTTTGTCGGCCCAGTGACCGGCGGTGCGGGATCGACGAAGAACCACCCGGGCCATCTGCCAGCAACCAGGCACGCCCCTAGACGGAGCCGGCCCTTCACGGCAGGAAGCCGGCTGAGTTGCGCAGGCGGCGCCACTCGGAAGGGTTCGCGCCGTGTTCCCTCCGGAATGCCACGGCGAAATGGCTGCCGTTCGCGTAGCCGAAGAGGCCGGCGACGTGGCCGATCGTCCGGCCCTGCTCCAGCAGGGTCGCGGCGCGCTGCATCCGCATCCGCTGCATGTAGCGCGCCGGCGTATGGCCGGTGGACCGCTGAAACGATCGAAAGAACTGGGCGCGGCTCAGACCCGTGATCCGCACCAGCTCGTCGAGGCGAACGTCCTCCAGGACGTGGGAGGACATGTAGTCGAGGACGCGCCGCAACTGCCACCCGGCCAGGCCGCCAATCGCCGTGCTGCCGGCCCGGAGGGACCCGGCCCCCTGCACCAGGGTGGAATACCGCCGCAGCACGGTGATGCCCAGCGTGGCGACCAGGCTGTCGCGGTACAAGCGGCGCAACCCTGGCTCGGCGATCTCCCGGCACAGAGCGAGCATCAGCTCCGACAGAAGGGGGTCCACGACGCCGACCTTGTCCAGCAGCAGCAGCCCATCCGGTTCGCGGCCGAGTTCCTCCTGCACGAGCCGTGCGATGAGGCCGCCGCTGAACGAGAGGTGGGCGTAGGCGATGATGCCCTCGGTGTACCAGCGGTTGGCGCGGTAAGCCGGCATGAGCGTGACGGCGTGGCAGGGCACGTCCCAGACCTGACGCGTGCGCCCTTGCCAGCGGTTGACCCGCTTGTCCCCCTTCAGGTGGATTGCGACGATGTTCTCGTCCAGCGCAGGCTGCACGATGGTCGAGCTGGTCCCGTCGAAACATCGCAGGACGGCGCCGGTGGCCTCGCCGCTGACCGCAGGCCGGGGCATGCGTTCATACCAACGAGCCGGGGACTCGGCCGGCCTTTCCTCGGGAACGGACGGGCCACCCATCGATTACGGCCGCAGAAAGCCGCGGATCGCTTCCGCGATCTCCACCGAGTGTGTTTCCAGCGCGAAGTGGCCGGTGTCGAGGAATCTCACCTCGGCCTCCGGGACGTCCGGCTTGAACGCTTCGGCACCCGGCGGGATGAAAAGGGGTCGTTCCTGCCCCAAATGGCCATCACCGGCGGCCGCTGGTCGTGCAGGTAGGCCTGGATGTCGCCATAGAGCGCGACGTTGGTCCTGTAGTCGCCGAGCAGGTCCAGCTGGACCTCGTCGTTGCCCGGGCGCGCCAGGTAGAAGTCATCCAGGTTACGGCCGTCGGGCGACACCAGTGCCGGGTCGGCGACCTGCCCGATAGCGGCCTGATCGCGACCCGGCTGGGCGCCGTGCGCCGGCTGACCTGCGCAAGCCTGGCTTACCTCGCGTCCCGCCCGGCGCCGGTCGTCCCGCAGGACCTCGCCGACCACGACGTGATCTCGTTCGAGAGCGTGTCCACCCCGACCACCTGGCGCTACTGGTCAGACGGGAACGAGCTTGCCGTCACCCTCAGGTCACGCCTCGGCGTCAACACCATCGACGCCGCGATCGATGCAAGCCTGGCAGGCGCGGGGGTGGTCAGGGCCGTGTCCTACCAAGTCGCCGACTACGTACGCGGCGGCCGGTTGCAGCTGCTGCTCGAAGCCTACGAGCCCGTCCCACCTCCGGTGCACCTGGTGTACGACAAGCAGAACCGCCTTCCGCTCAAGCTGCGCGCGTTCGTGGATTACGCCGTTCCACGCTTGCGGGACCGTCTGATACTCACCTGCTCGAGGACGGCACCGACATTCGCGTCATCCAGGTCTTGCTCGGTCATGCCAAGCTCGACAACACCGCGCTCTACACCCGCGTGGCCACCAAGGTCGTGCGCACCGTAACCAGCCCGCTCGACAAGATCACCGCGCAGATCGGCATGCCAACCGGAGAGAGAGCCAGTCCCGGCGGCTGATGCCGGTGCGCCCCGCGATCGAAATCGCTGACATCTTCCGCCGACACGGGCCCGCCTGGCGAGCGGCCCATGCCGGGCACGTCAGCCTTGCCCAGCTCAAGGTCATGTCGGCGATCGAGACCTGCCGCACTGCCGCCCTCGGTGGCCACATCGAGGGCTGCGAGGACTGCAGCCATCGCCGCATCGCCTACAACAGCTGCCGCAACCGCCACTGCCCGAAGTGCCAGGGGGCGGCTGCACGCGAGTGGTTGTAGGCACGCGAGGCCGACCTGCTGCCGGTCGGCTACTTCCACGTCGTATTCACGCTGCCGGCCGAGATCGCCGACATCGCCGCCCAGAACAAGGCCGCGGTCTACGACCTGCTATTCCGGGCGGCCTCGCAGACCATGCTCACCATCGCCGCCGATCCGCACCATCTCGGAGCGCGCATCGGCATCACGGCCGTGCTCCACACCTGGGGCTCGGCACTGACGCACCACCCGCACATCCACATGATCGTCCCCGGCGGCGGCATCTCGCTCGACGGCCAGCGCTGGGTCTCGTCCCGGC